>JAQTXO010000393.1 GCA_028688765.1 Acidiphilium sp.
GGGCGCGCTCGGACTGGCCGGTGCGGGTTGCGGTGTCGGCGGTGAAGCGGCTTTCTGCCGTGTCGCCAATTTGGCGAGACGGTGAAAACTTCCCTCCGTCGCCCTGATTCGCACCATGCCTAGTCTCCGGATGCAGCGCCTCGTAAGCCTCCTTGCGCTTCGGTCGCAACATTGCTACACAGTGGCGACAATAAACATGACGGAGTCTGACATGCCGACCAGCCCCCCGCCGCGACGCGCGCCCAATCCGCCGCGTGTCGATGCCGCAACCATCATAAAACTCGGCGAGCGGCGCGCGAAAATGATCTTTGAGACGTTCAACCCTAAACCTTGCGACACGGTGGCGACGAGCGATGAGTTGCCCACAGTGAAACCGTCACGCTATGCCGGGGTTGCTGCGAAACTTGCTGAAATATCCGCGCGCGACGAGGAGCAACATCGTCACCGTGTAGCGACGAGCGATGAGGCGGCCAAGCCGGTTGGGTTGGTCGCGGGGCAGTGTCGTATGGCGCGCGCCGGGTTGATGCTCGGTGTCCGGGAACTGGCGGCGCTTGTGCCGGTTTCTAGCAATACGATCGTGCGGCTAGAGCGCGGCGAAAGCCTCTATCCCCGCACCATCGCGGCCATCCGCCAAGCTCTGGAACGGGCGGGCGTCGAGTTCATCGGGGAGAACGGCGTGCGACTGCTGAAAGGGTCCTCACAATAAGAGGACCCTTAGAGGGGCTTCGAGTTCTGAACCCCCTTGCCTAAGCCATTGATTTTGAACGGCGCAAAATTGCGCTGGCCTGTAACCCGTTGAAATGCTTAATGAACGCAGAATTGCGTTGGCCTGTAACCCATTGAATTATTGGACGAACGGAAATCTTCGTCCGTCTCTATCAATGCCTCAATATCGCGAATGACTTTTTTGTGTTCTTTCTCGAACACCTCCGCCACGTCGTAACCCATTGATTTATTGGCCGACCCAAAATCTTGGGTGGGCTCCAATAAAGCGCCAATGCTCTGCATCACGTGATCGTGCCGCTTTTCAAACACCTCCGCCACGTCGCGGCTGTTGACCAGTGGAGTGCCGTCATCACCGATCACGCCCACGGCCAATCGCGCGCCTCCTCGCGTATATCGGGCATCACCGCGTTCGCCGGTAGCGGTCCGCGCTCCACATCCTGCCCGGCGAGGGCGTCTCGCTGGTGCGCCCTGCACGTGGCGGCTCTATACGCCTTCAGCGCCCGCCTCGCCTCCACGCGATACGATGGGCGGGCGAACCGATCCTCACTGATCTCTCGTAATTCGGCCAGGGCTTCGGCGTCACTCGGGTGCGGATTTAGGCTGGGCTTCGTCGCGCTCATGTGCCCTCGATCGTCAGCGACTTCGGATTCACCATCGCCTGATACGCCGCAAACAGATCGGGCGGCCACTTGGATTTATCCGGCTCGCGGTTGAGCATGAGGACGATCTCGCGCTGGATGCTCGCTGCATCCTTTGCGCGGGCGATCGTGGCGTCTACTCGGGGATCGGGCTTTGGCTGGGCCTGTCCGACTTCGAGGCTCTGCTTCGATCCCCAATCAGCCGCCCGCCTGCGCTCCAACCAAAATGCCGCCGCCCTCCACTCGCCCGAGAACGCGGCCTTCCTGACGATCGAAACCATCTCCTCCTCGATTTTGACCTTGGCCTGTTCGATCTTGTTCTTAAATTCAACCAGCGCCGGAACCGCGTCGGGTTCATCTGCCCAGTTCATCCAGTTGTAGAAAGCCGAATCCGAAACGCCGATCAATCGGCAGGCGTTTTGCAACGAATTTCCGTTCTCGATCGCGGTGACGAACGCTTCCACGATCCGGGGATTCTCGTAACCCCCCTTGCGCCCCGGCTTTTTTTTCGACGTGAGTTCAGTTGACATGTTTAGCTCCTTCTCATAGCCCCGGACGCGGGCGCGGTGCCGGGGTTGCGGTCGTGGTTTTGTTCATCTTGGTGAACGAGCCGGTTAATTTGTTCACGGCTTGATCCAGCCCGTTCATCAAGGTGGCGCTATGAACCACCTTTTCATTCCAGATCGTGAATGCATCCGATCCGCCGGCCATCCCGGCCTGCCCGGTTGCGCTCTGGTTCCGCAATGTGCGGGCCGGCAATATCCGGTTCAACGCGCCACCCGCCACCTGCCAATCGCGATCGTGTGGGTTTCCTGCCGGACCGCTTTCGTAATACCCCATCAACTTGGCGGGGCTGGCGTTTGGGTGCTGTTGGTGAAGGTAATTGAGGTAACGGCCAGCCATAACGGCCTGCCCGTAACGCCCATGCAATCCCCCCATCTGCGCTTTGGTGCCGGGCTCCATCTGGAACGCACCCCCGCCGTTACCGATGCCGCTTGTCTTTGACAGGGAGTATCGACCGCCCTCAGTTTTGTTCAGAACGGCCAGTTCGAGCGGCGAGCGGCCTGTTGCTTTTCCTGCCGCAATCATGCGGTTGATATCGCCCGGCTTGTAGCCCATCGACGCAAGTTGCTTGCGATACATCGTGTCGCGCGATGCTTTGTAGTTGGGATGTGACAGTAATATCCGGTTGTGGAGCATTTGTCCGACGCTGCCGGAATACTTGCCATCGGCGTAGGGTATTTTTCCTTCCATCACCAGTTCTTTGCTCATACTTCCCGGAGTTAACGCGCCGCCCGTCGCGAAGGCTCCGTAGACCAGCCGATTCGCCCGTCCGAGTGCGCCCGGTTCGTTGGCGACGCCCGCCATGTCGATCGCGCCATGCCGAAATATCGCCCCTGCGGCGTTGGGGTGCGACCGGAGGATTTGCATCATTATCGCCGTCGCAAAAAGCGGATTTCCCGCCCTGCCCTCGACCACGGCGTCTTTGAGCATCTTGCGCCCGGCTGCTGTTTTCATCTCTCCCGAGAACAAGCCCGGCGATAAATGGTGCATCCCGCCCTGCAACGACTTCATCGAAGTCGCGTTCTTTTTCGTCCACTGCGACAGGATCAGCGTCGATACCGCGTCCTTGCCCACGGAATCTAGCGTTTTTGTAACCGAGTCGATCGCGCCACCTGCCAGCGCCCCGGAGCGCCCACCGGGTAGGCCAGTGCCGAGGGCGCGGGCGAAGATCGAGCCCACGCCGCCAGCGTTCACGGTGCCGCCTTTGGCTGCCAAATCCGCAAGGCTCCGGTTCATGCTCGACAGGATTTGCAGCGACGACGCGCCCATCCGGTTCGCGGCCCCGAGTGCGGGGGCGAGTTGGTTTGCCAGACCAAGTTCGCCTTTCATGCCGGGCTGGACGTATCCGGCATGAATACCGCTCGCGACCGAAGCCTGCCAAGCACCGCTGGGTAGCCCGCCTGCATCCGGCATCAACGCACCGATCCGGCTCCCCTCGATGATGCGCCGGGCCGCGTATGGCGACTGTGGGACGACACCGAAATGCTGCAACGTCCCCATGCTGCTTTGCGGCGTCAGGCCCAGCGTCGATTGCCATGCGTGGGGGATATTGCCGCGTTTCCACAGATCATGAGTGAGCGCATGGCGGCTGTAGTGCCCCGCGCGGCCAAGGCCAGCCGCCAATTTCTTCATGGCGATGACAGGTGCCGCGCGTTGCTGTTCGGAGGCGAGGAACCGGGCGTAGTCCTGCGGTGCCCGAACGACAGCGCCAGCCC
>JAQTXO010000394.1 GCA_028688765.1 Acidiphilium sp.
TAAAACCGCCATGAACTCGCCCGCCGTCACCGCGCGGCTCAACTCCAACCTCGCGCGCGGCCACGCCCTCGGCCTGAAATACGTCCCGAGCTGGTATATCGGCCACCGTCGCATCATCGGCTCGATCAGCTATGCCGCCCTGGTCAAAACCGTGGCCGAGGTCGAATCACGGCAGAAGCAAACCGCCGGAAACGCCTCCCCGGCGCCCCACAAATCCTGATCAGGGGACGGGCGGTTTGCTGTCTTCGTCCGGGGTCAGATGCCGGTCCAGCGAGAGCCGGAAATCCTCCAGCGCCGCCACCCCCGCCGGGTCGAGCGCCTCGACCCCGGCCACCACCGTGTCACTGACATCGCGCAACGCCTCCAGCAGCGCCCGCCCGACCAGATTGCCCGAAAGCACCTCGGCGAATCGCGATGCATGTTCCTCCCGGCCCGTTTCCCTCAGGGTCTGCGCCAGCTTCTCGGCCTGTTTCTGCGGCTCGTCGGTCATCGTCCATCCTGTCAGATCTATCCGTCGCCGACTCTCCGAGCCACCGGTCCCGCTGTCAATCTCCCGCGCCGCCACACTACATCTGGTGGCAAATCACGTCAGACAAAACATATATGGTAAAACCGACCACCAATCAGCCGGTCTCCCGGTTGCCGAACCCCCCGTCCGGGTCCATAATACCTTTCAGAATCGCTCCACCGAACCAGCGCGGCCCCGACCTCGCCTCGCCCGAAGGAACATCATGTCCGCCATCATCACCCCGCCCTCATCCATCGTCCTGCCCACCAAGTTCGACCTGCTGACCGAGAACCCGGTCTACAAGCCGTTCCGTTACCCCTGGGCCTACGAGGCCTGGTTGACCCAGCAGCGCGTCCACTGGCTGCCCGAGGAAGTCCCGCTGGCCGACGATGTGAAGGACTGGCACAAAAATCTCACCGCCGGCGAGCGCAACCTGCTCACCCAGATCTTCCGCTTCTTCACCCAGGCCGATGTCGAGGTGAACAACTGCTACATGAAGCACTACAGCCAGGTCTTCAAACCGACCGAAGTGCTGATGATGCTCTCGGCGTTCTCGAACATCGAAACCGTCCACATCGCCGCCTATTCCCATCTGCTCGACACGGTCGGCATGCCCGAGATCGAATACTCCGCCTTCATGAAATACAAGGAAATGAAGGACAAATACGACTACATGCACGGCTTCCGGGTCGACAACAAACACGAAATCGCCAAGACCCTCGCAGCATTCGGTGCCTTCACCGAGGGGCTGCAGCTATTCGCCTCTTTCGCCATCCTGCTGAATTTCCCGCGCTTCAACAAAATGAAGGGCATGGGCCAGATCATCTCCTGGTCGGTGCGCGACGAGAGCCTCCACTGCCTCTCGATCATCCGGCTGTTCCGCACCTTCATCTCGGAAAACCCTGAAATCTGGACCGAAGAGCTGCGCCGCGAACTCTACCTGACCTGCGCCACCATCGTCGATCATGAAGACGCCTTCATCGACCTCGCCTTCGAATTCGGCGCGATCGAAGGGATCAACGGCGCGGAGGTGAAGCGCTATATCCGCTTCATCGCCGACCGCCGCCTCCAGCAGCTCGGCCTCAATCCGCTGTTCCACGTCGAGAAAAACCCGCTCCCCTGGCTCGACGAAATGCTCAACGCGGTCGAACACGCCAATTTCTTCGAGAATCGGGCGACCGAATACAGCAAGGCCTCCACCACCGGCTCATGGGAGGACGCCTTCTCCGATTTCGTCTTCACCTCGCCGGAACCGTCGCTGCTTACCGGAGTCTAACCGGTCGATCCTGAAAATCCCCCCGGATTTCCGGGATCGTTCGAGCTAATCGAGAAAGGTCTTGTCAAAAATTAGAATATGTGCGACGAAGTTTGAGCTTAGAGTTGCCAATAACGAGATTGACTTCGATTCTGCTGTTTGCTTGCAACACTCACGCTGCATAAGGTGTATTTTGTTGGCTTTAAGCACGTTTCGGGATAGGCAAATGTTAGGAAACCGGTAAGATGACGATCAGTTCATCTTTGGATCGGAATTAGCCAGTGATTGATGAGGATACTATCGACCAGTTCGCCGACGAGCCCGGAAAGGCCGACAAAACCCAAGCCCGGTATACCCGTCGGCTGTCCGATAAAATTCTGATCGCATTCCATCACGCCTGCGATCAGGACGACTATGATGTCGCGGAACAGCTCCTGGTCATCCTCGAACGCATGGTCACCCGCCGCTCGACTAACGCCGATGCCAATCGACGCAAGAGCATCGAGAGCCTCGTTGCCGCGCATGAACGCCTCTGGCACCTTCGCCACCCGGAGCAGAAATTCGCCTGATCGCCTAACGCCTTAATAACGCGCCAAATCCGCGCCGGTGATGAAGCGTGATCCCCAGGGTCACGATGGCATCACGATGTGCCCGGGTTCCATATCCAGCGTTGCGCCCCCAGGCGTAACCCGGATAGCGGGCATCGAGCCGCCTCATCAGCCGGTCCCGCGCGACCTTCGCCACGATCGAGGCCGCCGCGATCGAGGCCGAAATTCCATCGCCGCCGATCATGCACGTGCATCCCATCGGCAGGTCCGGCGCCATCGTGCCATCGACCAGCACATGATCGGGCTTCAGCGCCAAACGCCCGACCGCCCGTCCCATGGCCAATAAACTCGCCCGCAGAATATTGATCCGCTCGATCTCGGCGACCGATGCGGCACCCAGGGCCACCAACGCTCCCGCATCCAGCATCGCCGCCAGGGCCGCCTCGCGCTGCTCGGCGGTCAGTTTCTTGGAATCATCGATCATGTCCAGAATCCGCGCATCCAGCGCAACCGGCAGAATCGCCGCCGCCGCCAGAACCGGCCCCGCGAGCGGTCCCCGCCCCACTTCATCGACCCCCGCGACAACCCCGCCGATCCGCCGTTCATGCTCCAGATCAGGCATGCGGCTCGATCCTGCTCCGCCGCTTCACGGGCGGCGCATTCGCCTCGACCAGCGCCACCAGCCCGGCAATGATCCGCCCGGGCGAGGGCGGGCAACCGGCGATCAGCAGATCGACCGTCACCACCCGTTCCGCACCCCCCGTTACGTTCGGCGCCCCCTTGAACACCCCGCCATCCAGCGCGCAATCGCCGACCGCGACCACAAAGCGCGGCGGGGCCATCGCCTCCAGCGTGCGGCGCACCGCATCCGCCAGTGTCGCCGTAGCCACCCCGGTGACCAGCAGCACATCGGCTTCCCGCGGGTCATCGACCATCGAAATCCCGAACCGGGTCAGCCCCTCCCGCAGCACCCGCGCGCCCCGCAGCGAAATCTCGCACCCGCCACAGCTACCGGCATCGACATGTCGCACCGCCAGGCTCCGGCCCAGCAGCACGCTGCCCGCCTCCGCCAGCCGCGCCGCGAGCAACCCCGCCGCCCCGTCACCATGACCCCCGTCGTCCCCCGGTTGGTCAGCCATCGATCGCTCCCGTCGAAAGTCCGTAGCAGGCCATCAGCACATCGGCGGTCTCGAAATCGAGCCCGACCACCGCCGCCTCCAGCACGCCGAGCAACCGCGCCGAGGGGTCGATCGCGAATCCGTCACGGATCTCGCCGTCCACAATATCGAGCCAATGATGCACCTTCCCCCGTGCGCTCTCCGCCATCCCC
>JAQTXO010000395.1 GCA_028688765.1 Acidiphilium sp.
GTCCCCAGCGGAGACCATCACGACCATGGATCAGACGTCACCCGCCGATCAATTCGCCGAACCGGACAAGTTTCTCTGGCTCGAAGACATCGAAGGCGCGGAGGCCATCGCCTGGGTCGAAGCCCAGAACCGCGCAACCGTCGCCCGCCTGTGCGACCCTGACTTCACCCACGACAAGGACATCCTCACCGCCCAGTTCGAATCCGACGCGCGGATTCCCGCCATCGTCCAGCGCGGCCCCCACGTCTATAATTTCTGGACCGATGCCGCCCACCCGCGCGGCATCTGGCGGCGCACCACCCTCGACGATTACCGCAGCGACGCGCCGGATTGGGACATCCTGCTCGATCTTGATGCGCTCTGCGCCAGCGAAGGCGAAAGCTGGGTCTGGCACGGTGCCCAGACCCTCCGCCCCGCTCATGCCCGCGCCCTGATCACCCTCTCGCCCGGCGGGTCCGATGCCGGCGTCGTCCGCGAGTTCGACATGATCACGCGCAGCTTCGTGCCGGATGGCTTCACCGTCCCGCGCGCGAAAACCGCGATCGCCTGGCTCGATGCCGATACCGTGCTGCTGACCTCGGCTTACGGCGATGACGTCACCACATCAGGCTACGCCCGCACTGTGCGCCAATGGCGGCGCGGCACGCCGATCGCCGACGCCCCGGTGATTTTCGAAGTCGCGGCGAACGACATGGCCGCCGCAGCCGCGATCAGCCACGACCCCGCGCATCGCTTCGTCCTCCTCACCCGCCGGATCGCCTTCTACCGCGAGCGCCACGTCTATCATGCAGCCGGCAGTGCGCCGGTCGAGCTCGACCTGCCGGAGGATGCCGATATCGATATCGGCCACCACCGCCTTCTGATCCGGCCCCGCTCGCCCTTCGCCGGGTTCGCCCCCGGCAGCCTGCTCGTGATCGGTATCGAGGCGTTCATCGCCGGATCACGCGGCTTTCGCGCGGTCTTCACGCCCACCCCGAAACGCGCGTTGGAAAGCTGGATCAACCTCAAATCCGGCATCGTCCTCGGCATGCTCGATAACGTCGCAAGCGCCATCGACCATGCCGATGCCACGAAAGACTGGGCCTGCAGCCCGATCGCCGGCCTGCCCGCCAACAGCAGCATCGCGGTGCGCGAACTCGCGGCGGACGATGAAGCCTCCGACGCCCTGCTGTTCGATGTCAGCGGATTTCTCACCCCCGATAGCCTGATGCTCGGCACGCCTTTCACCGCGCCCGAACGCCTCAAGCACCTCCCGTCCCAGTTCGATGCCACCGGGCTCGTGGTCCACCAGCACGAAGCGATCGCCGCCGACGGCACCGCCATCCCCTATTTCCTGATCGCCCGCGACACCAGGCCGCCCGAAGGCGGTTTCCCGACCTATCTCTACGGTTACGGCGGTTTCGAAATCTCCCTGACCCCGCATTATCTCGCGTCCCAGGGCGCACTCTGGCTCTCGCGCGGCGGGGCCTACGTCATCGCCAATATCCGCGGCGGCGGCGAATTCGGTCCGGCCTGGCATCAGGCCGGTATCCGCGCCGGCAAAAAAATCGCGCAGGATGATTTCGCCGCCGTCGCTGCCGATCTCGTCGCGCGCAAGCTTGCCACCCCGGCGCGGATTCTCGGCTCGGGCGGCAGCAATGGCGGGCTCCTGGTCGGCAACATGCTCACCCGGCACCCCGATGCGTTCGGGGCGATCATCTGCGCCGTCCCGCTGCTCGACATGCGCCGCTACACCAAACTTCTCGCCGGCGCCTCGTGGATCGCGGAATACGGCGACCCTGATGTCGCGGCGGACTGGGCCTTCCTCCGCGAGATATCAGCCTATCATCTGGTCCGCGAGGGCCAGCACTACCCGCCGATCTTCATCAACACGACACGGCGCGACGACCGCGTCCACCCCGGCCACGCCCGCAAAATGGCGGCGAAACTCCAATCGCTCGGCTACGATGCGCTCTATTACGAACAGGCCGAAGGCGGTCACGGTGCCGGTGCCGATGCCGCGCAGCGCGCATTCTTCTACGCGCTCGCTTTCGCGTTCACCCGCCAGACGATCGGGCAGGGGGCTGATCACGCGATTTGCATGCCCTGATGCGCCAGCAGGTCCCGATACGGCCCGGGCCGTGCGGCCAGCGCATCAGGCGCACCTTCATCGAGGATTCGCCCGCCATCCATCACCACGATCCGGTCGAAATCCTTCACCGTCGAAAGCCGGTGCGCCACCGCGATCACCGTGCGCCCGTGCGATAGCCGGGCGAGCGCCTCCTGCACCGATTTCTCCGATTCCGAATCGAGCGCCGAGGTTGCCTCATCGAGCAGCAAAATCGGTGAATCGCACAAAAAGGCCCGCGCAATCGCGATCCGCTGGCGCTGACCGCCGGATAATTTCATCCCCCGCTCACCCACCATGGTATCGAACCGGTCCGGCAGCTTGCGGATGAAATCCATGCATTCTGCCGCCTCCGCCGCCGCCCGCACTTCGGAATCGGTGGCGCTGGGTTTGCCGTAGCGGATATTGTCCATCACCGACCGATGAAACAGTTGAACATCCTGCGACACCACGGCAATCGCCCCCGCCAGACTAGCCTGGGTCCGCGTCGAGATATCCTCGCCATCGATCAAAATCTGGCCTTCCGGCACGTCGAACTGGCGCTGCAGCAACGCAAGCAGCGTGGTCTTGCCCGACCCGGAACGCCCGACCAGCCCGATCTTTTCCCCCGGCTGGATATCGAGCGAAAAATCGCGCAGCAGCACATCGCTGTCCGGATAGGCGAACTCGATATGCCGGAAACTGATCGCCCCGCGCCGCACTTCGAGCGGCGGCGCATCCGGGTCGTCCACCATATCGTGCGGCACCAGCAGGGCCTTCAGCGCATCGGTCAGCCGCGCAAAATCCTGCACCATTTCGACCAGTGCCACCGCAAGGTCGCGGGTGCCGTGCAGCACGGTGAACCCGAGCGTGGTCACCAGCACGACATCGCCGGGCGAAACCTTGCCGATCACCCACAGATGCAGCGTCCAGGCCAGCAGCGCCGAAGTCAGCCCGGCGGTGCAGACCGCGTGGAAAATCCTGAGTTTTTCGAGGTAGCGCAAACTCTCCTGCCGCGCGCTCATCTCGTTGCCGACCCGCCCGGCAAACCGCCGTCGCTCGCGCCGCAGCGCACCGAAGGCGCGGACCACGCCGACATTATTGATCACGTCGACCAGTTCGCCATCGACCGAAGCGGCCTTCACCGCATAATCCTTGTGCAGATCCTCGCCACCTTCGGCCATCCGCTTCAGAATGATGCCGAGCACCAGCGCCACCACCACCACGGCCAGACCCATCACGGTATTGACCGAAATCAGCAGCAGCATTGCGCCGAACACCGCGAACAACGGCGGCAGCACGTTCCAGAAGGTCAGGCTCTCGATCCGGAACACCGCATTGCCGGTCGCGGAAATTCGCCCCGCCAACATCCCCGGCCGGCGTTCCGCGAAATAACCGTGGGAGTGGCCGAGCATATGGTTGAACAGCCGCCGCCTGATATCCCCCGTCACCACCACGAAGGCCCGGGCAGCAACCCAGCCGCCGACCCGCCAGGCAAGATTATCCGCCGCGATCAACCCGGCACGCAACCCGAACGCCAGCCAGACCTCAT
>JAQTXO010000396.1 GCA_028688765.1 Acidiphilium sp.
GTCGAGATCGATCATCTGCAGCCGTTCCGCGAGATCGGACAGCCACGCGACGTACCGGGTCGGGTAGGCATCGCACAACGCGCCGATCCGGGCGGCGGTCGGGTCGTCCCAGTTCCAGCCGCCGGTCGCGATCGCGCCCATGCCGCCGAGTTTCGGCCCGTGGAAGTGCAGGATACCGGCCCCGGCATCATGCGGCCAGTAGGGTTTGGCGTTGAGGCCGGGGTCGAGCCGGGACCAATGCCCGGCAAACGCTTCGTTGAGCGCCACCTGATCGTCGAAATGCGCGCCGTTGTCTTCGTCGAGCCGGGTGCGGATCACGGCTTCGAAACTGTGCTGGACCGCACGCATCGCCGCCATATTGAGCACCATGACGCCCGAATTGAAATAATCCCAGCGATCCGGTGCGAATTCCGGCCCGGCGGCGAACAGATTGGGGCGGATCGCGCCGAAATCGATCGGGCGGAGGAAGGCGATGTCGCAATCGGTGTAGAGGACGAATTCGGCATCGTGGTCGATCAGCGGGATCGCGAGGCGCAGCCAGTGGCCGAGCGAGTAGGCCCGAAACGTGCCGCGTGCGGTCGCCGCCGCCATGGCATCGAGGCAGGGCGGGGCAGCGTCGATCACCATCACACCGTGCCGGTCCATCCACTCGGTCAACGCGCCGCGTGCGCCATGATACAACCGCCGCGGCTCCAGCCCCGGGCAGAGGCGGCTTGAGATCACGGCGAGTTTCGCGAGATCCCCCGCCTCGCCCGCCGCGCCCTGTTCGTCGATCGCGAAATACCACCGCATGGCGACCTCATCGCATGATCGCGCGGCTTCATCTATAGGAGGATCATGCAGGTCCTGGTCACCGGCTTCGAACCGTTCGGCGGCGACACCATCAACCCGTCCGCCCTCCTCGCCACCCGCCTCGGCGGCGGCAGGATCGCCGGCGCAATGGTGGCGCATGAAATCCTGCCCTGCGCCTTCGCTCCCTTGCAGGCGCGGCTCCGCGATGTGATCGCCGCGCATCGCCCCGACCTCGTAATCGCTTTCGGCCTCGCAACCGGGCGTGCCGCCATCAGCCTCGAACGGGTGGCGATCAACGTGATCGACGCGCGAATTCCGGACAACAATGGCGACGCCCCGGTCGATCGGCCCGTCATTGCCGAAGGACCCGCCGCCTATTTCACCACCCTGCCGATCAAGGCGGCAATGGCCGACCTCCACGATGCCGGGATTCCGGTCGAAATATCGCAGACCGCCGGCACCTATGTCTGCAACGCGGCCTTCTACGGCCTGATGCACCTCGCGGTCACCGAATTCCCGAACTTGCGCGCCGGATTCGTCCATCTCCCGTGCCTGCCGGACATGCCCGCCGCCTATGCCGGCCAGCCCGCGCTTTCGGCTTCCACCATGCATCGCGCCGCGCGGACGATCATCAAAACGTGTCTTGCCTGCAACACCGACCGTCGAATTGCTGCCGGAGCCGTCGCCTGAGATTGTCCGTGGCGGCAAGTGCTTCTAAATACGCACTCACAAGAGCAGCACCGCTCATCCGGTTCGGCTTCACCTGGGGATAAAAAAATGCCCCGCCGGAAAAATCCGGCAGGGCAAGTCAACAGGGAGGCTTCACGTCTGGGAGACGTTGGGACCCGAAGGTCCCCATCCGGCCGGTAAGGGCCGGATATCGGACGGTGCACCGCACCGAATTCTGTGATCGCCTGAACGATCTGTTCATCAAGTATGTTCGCTATAGCACAATGGAAGGGTTCATCATGTGAACCCGCCATGAAATTGTCGCATAACCCGTCTGCGCGTCCCCCGGATCAGGGACGCGCACGGTTTTCGCGACCTCAGCGGCGACCGATCTCCTGAACCAGAAAGTCGCGGAACACACCGACCCGCTTGGAATTGCGCAATTCTTCCGGGTACACGAAAAACATGTCGATCTTGGGCGTTTTCGCATCGGGCAGCAGGCGCACCATGCCGGTCGTGTCCTCGGCAAGATATTCCGGCACCGCGCCGATGCCGAGCCCGCTGCGAATCGCGATCAGCATCGCCTGCAACGAGTTCACTTCCAGCGCCCCAATGCGCGGCGGCGCGGTATCGGCCCGCCCGAGCCCGGCCAGCCAGTTGACATCACTCACCGGCGGCTTGCGATCACCGAACAGGATCAGCCGGTGCTGGTCGAGATCCTCCGGCTTTTCCGGCTTGCTGCCCGCGCTCTTCAGATAATCCTCGGAGCCGAAAATCTGCCAGCGGATTTCCCCGAGCGAGCGTTGCACAAGGTCCGGCTGACGCGGCGGATGCATCCGGATCGCGACATCCGCCTCGCGCATCGCAAGGTCGAGATCGACATCGTCGAGCAGCAAGGTCATGCTGACATCGGGATACTGGTGGAGAAATCCCTTCAGCCGGGGTGCCAGCCACGCCACGCCGAAACTATGCGTGGTGGTGACTTTCAGCCGCCCCGCCGGACGCTCCTTGCTTTCGGCCAGCAGCGCTTCGGTCATTGCGAGCTTGGCGAACACCTCGCGCACCGTCCGGTTGAGCTGCTCGCCCTGCTCGGTCAGGATCAGCCCGCGCGCATGCCGGTGAAACAGTGGCACCGCCAGCGCCTCCTCCAGCGCCGAAATCTGGCGGGACACCGCCGATTGCGACAGGTTCAGCGTATCGCCCGCATGGGTGAAGCTGCCGGCTTCCGCCACCGCGTGAAACACCCGCAGCTTGTCCCAGTCCATATGATTGCCTGTCACGATGAGCTTCCCCTTTTGCGGCATGTGTGCCCCATTATGATTGTCACGCCGCACGCCGGTCGATCTGCGCCTGCTCGGCAAGGAATTTCTCGGCTTCCAGCGCGGCCATGCAGCCCGACCCCGCCGCCGTCACCGCCTGGCGGTAAATCCGGTCCTGCACGTCCCCGGCGGCGAACACACCGGGCACCGAAGTCCGGGTGCTGCCGGGAACCGTGGTGATGTAGCCTTCGCTATCCATGTCGATCGCACCACGGAACACCCTGGTCGCCGGATCGTGCCCGATCGCGATGAACACGCCGTCCACCGCAATCTCACGAAACGCGCCGGTCGTGGTGTTGCGCAGCCGCGCCCCGGTCACCACCGGCGGCGTGCCCGCCCCGAGGATCTCATCGACCGCGTGATCCCAGATCACATCGACCTTCAGATTCGCAAACAGCCGGTCCTGCAGAATCTTTTCCGCCCGCAGCGAAGCGCGCCGGTGGATCAGCGTCACCTTGCTGGCATGATGGGTCAGATACAGCGCCTCCTCGACGGCGGTATTCCCCCCGCCGACCACCGCGACCGTCTTGCCCCGATAGAAAAATCCATCGCAGGTCGCACAGGCCGAAACCCCGGCGCCCTGATACGTCTGCTCCGACGGCAGGCCGAGCCAGCGCGCCTGCGCCCCCGTCGCGATGATGATCGCATCGGCCAGATAAACCATCCCCGAATCGGCCACCGCACGCATCGGCCGCGCCGTGAAATCGACTGAGGTAATGATATCGTGATCGATCCGCGTGCCGACATGGCGCGCCTGCGCCTCCATCTGCTCCATCAGCCACGGCCCCTGGATCACATCCGCGAAGCCGGGATAATTCTCGACATCCGTGGTGATGGTCAGCTGACCG
>JAQTXO010000397.1 GCA_028688765.1 Acidiphilium sp.
CGGTCGTCGTCGACCAGCGCGATGGTATGTTTCATGATTTCTGCTTTACCGGAGGGCGGGGCGGATTATTCTCGCTGTGACGTGACGGGAAAGAGGCGATAATGCAAGAGTTGAGGGAGAGCCAGAACGATATCCACCGCGAGGCGCGGCTGTTGCTGCGGGCGGCGCGGGTGGCGAGCCTTGCGGTATTGGAGGAGGATTATCCCTCGATCGCGCTGGTGACGCCGGCGGTGACGCTGGATGGCGGGGTGGTGCTGCTGCTCTCGCAGCTTTCGGCGCATACCCGCGCGCTCGATCGCGACGGGCGGTGTGCGCTGATGGTGAGCGGGCCGGCGGAGGAGCGCAATCCGCAGACCAGCCCGCGTTTGTCGCTGGTGTGCGACGCGGTGCGGAGCGAGGATCCAGCGGATCGGGCGCGGTATCTGGCGGTGCATCCCTATGCCGGTTTTTATGCCGGGTTCGGTGATTTCGGGGTGTATCGGCTGAGCACGATCGCGGCGCGTTATGTCGGCGGGTTCGCGCGGGCGGCGTCGCTCGATGTGGCACGGCTGGCGCCGGTGACCGTGGCGCTGCGCGACGAGGCGGCGGCGGCGGCGGCGATGGCGGCGGTGAACGCGGGGCAGGGCGGGCGGCTCGACCGGATCGCGCGGGAGCATGGCGGCGACGGGAATGGCTGGCAGGTGATTGCGCTCGATCCTGACGGGTATGATCTGGCGCGGGAGGATGTGGTGCTGCGGGTGGCGTTCGCGCACGGGCTGCGGACCTATGCCGATTTCAGCAGCCGGATCGGGTGAGGGGTGGCCCCGTGCGCGGGGCGGAATTCATCGAAGTTTCATCGCGGGGCGCTTTTGCGGCGGGACGGGATCGGCGAAAGAACGGCCAGATATTGCGGGAGGATTGCCATGACATTGACGCGCCGCCTGATTGGTTCGCTGCTCGGTTCGACCTTCCTGATGCCGGGGCTTGCCGCTGCCGCACCGCCGGGGGCGTCGCCGGTCGTTACCGCGCCGGTCGTTACCGCGCCAGTCGTCACCGCGCCGGTGCCGAAGGCGGCGATGCCGTATGTGATCCGCGCGGGGCGCGGGCCGCAATTGACCACGGCGCAGATGGCGGCGCTGATCCGGCACCGGATCAGATATGTCTTCGTGCTGTATCAGGAAAACCGCTCGTTCGATTCGTATTTCGGCACGTTTCCGGGTGCTGACGGGCTCTATTCGCAATCGGCCGCTCAGACGCCGGGGTTGACCCAGAAGATCATCGGCGTGTCCGGCAGGGTCGAGACCATCCAGCCTTTCACCATCGGGCCGAAGCAGTTTGCCGCCGATACCGACGATATCGATCATTCCCACCCGATCATGTTCGCAAAAATGCACATCGTGAACGGCCATGCCGAGATGAACCGGTTCGCGCTGGAGGAGGAGAAGAAATACTGGAAATCCGGTCCGCACCCCTCGCTCAAGGCCAAGCAGATGGGCGAACTGGCGATGGCGCACGAGGATTGCAACACCCTCCCGATCCTGTGGCGCTATGCCGACCGCTTCGTGCTGATGGATCATATGTTTCAGGACATGGTCGGGCCCTCGACACCGGGGAATCTGTCGATCTTCGCGGCGCAGACCGGGTTGACCCAATGGGCGCTGCACCCGAACGAGGCGTGGAAGCAGGTCAATCAGCCGGGCGAGCCGGTCGATGCCGATATCGACCCGCTCTGGGGCTCGCGCGAGGACCCGTTCCAGCACAAGCTGGTTCCGTATAATCCGCGCGATTATGCGGAGGATGGGCCGGGGAAGGTGCAGATCAACCAGACCTACGCCACGGTGGCGCTGACCACCGCCGGCAATACGGTCAAGCGCAAGACCGGCGCGGATCTCGACCCGAAACTCGACCTCGACGATGTGCGCAAGGATATCTCGTTCATCCAGCGGCTCGACCGGCACAAGGTCGCGTGGCGCTGGTTTCAGGAAGGGTTTTCGACCCGTCCGGTGCCGGATGATCTGGGACCGAAGGACGCCGAGGGGGTTCATGCCTCCTACATCACTCATCACAACGGGCCGCAATATTTCGGCTATATCGCGAACAACCCGAAAATGACGGCGGATATGGGCGGGCTGCGCGCGTTTTTCACGGCGGTGAAGCAGGGTTCGCTGCCGGCGGAAGGCGGGGTGTTCTATGTGAAAGGTGGGTATCTCAACGGGTTCGGGATGCACCCGACCGACCCCGATCCGGCGGTGCAGAAGAAATTTCTCGGCGACGACGATCACCCCGGCTATTCCGACAGCCAGATCAGCGAGGCCATGCTGGCGCGGGCGGTGAATGCCATTGCGTCGAGCAAATACTGGGCCCATGCGGCGATCATTATCACCTGGGATGATTCCGAAGGCGATTACGACCATGTGCCGCCGCCGGCGCTTGCCACGGCACCCAATGGCACGCTGCTGAGCGACGGGCCGCGCGTCCCGTTCATCCTGATTTCGCCGTTCGCCCGCGCGCACGAGGTTTCGCACGCCATCGGCAATCAGGCTTCGGTGATCAAATTCGTCGATGCGGTGTTCAATCTGCCGCCGCTCGCGACGCTGCCGGATGAGCAGGAAGGGCGCCAACGCGGCGAGGCGGAGTTTCACCAGAAATATATGGGGCCGTTCGATGCCGAGACGCCGGATGTGACCGATCTGTTTTCCGCCTTCGATCCGTTGCGGCTCGAAGGCAAGGCCGAGCCATTGCCGGCATCCTATGCCATGGTGCCGGAGGACTGGACCACGGAACTCCCGGCGCGGACCGGGGCCGATTGCAAGATGATCGGAATCGTGCCGACGAACCTGCAATTGCATCTGCCGAACCGGATTCCGAATGATTTCAACCCGCGCCCGAAAACCGACCCGACGAAATCGTGAGGCGCTGACAACCTTGACGTGCATCATGTTGTCGTTACACTTTGGCGTGGTGGTTCATGCTCAGGGGTGCGGAGGGAAATATGGGACGCGTTGCGGCTGTGGTGATCGCTCTGGCGCTGGCAATGGCGGGCGCATCGGCGGATGACGGGGGACATCATGCGAAGCATGATTATCACGTCTATCCCGCGAAACTGAGCGGCAGGACCTTCAAGAGTCTCGATGCGGCGAAGGCCGCCTGCGGCAAGAGCCCCGTGGTGTGGCTCAACCCGACCGGGTTGGTGTTTCATACCGCGACTTCGCGCTGGTTCGGTCATACCAGCACGGGGGTCTATACTTGTCGCGATGCCGCCGAGGCAGCGGGGTACTGGAAATCGAAATACTGAGGGGCCGTATCGTGGGGCGGCCCTGCCGCGGAACGGCGCTGTCCGTTACCGGACCTCGCCGTTGCGACGGCGGTTTTCAGTTTTGCGCGTTGTTGGCCTGGTTGGTGGCCTGACCGGGCACTTTGAACTGGGTGCCGTAGGAATGGTTGATCTCCTGCACGATTTTCGCGTGCGGGGTAAAGAACGGCGCGGCTTGTGCGGCAACCGGCGCGAAAGTGCCGATGGCGGTGAGAAGCGCGAGGCCGAGAGTGAGGTTTTTCATCGGATTTGTCCTGCTGGTCCGTCAGGGCGGCGCGTCTTCGATGGCGCGCCGCCGCTGTCGGGTAACGTGATGGTCGAACGAACGATCAGTTG
>JAQTXO010000398.1 GCA_028688765.1 Acidiphilium sp.
TGCCACCGAGCCGTTCTTTACGACCAAAGGGCCGGGGCGAGGGACCGGGCTGGGTCTTGCGATGGTCCACGGGTTTGCCCGGCAATCGGGCGGGCGGCTCGAAATCGAAAGCGAACTCGGCAACGGGACGACGATGCGGTTGCTGTTTCCGGAATCGCGGTCGGCGGTGCGTTCGCAGGCGAGCCCGGTCCCTGCGGCAAGCGTCGGTGGCAGGGAAACCATCCTGCTGGTCGATGATAGCGAAGATGTCCGCGATATCGCCGAAAGCCAGCTGACCTCGCTCGGCTATCGGGTCATGACCGCCGATAGCGGGGCTGCTGGCTTGCTGCGGCTCGAACAGGCCCTGCAGGAGGGATCGGACATCGATCTGCTGTTCACCGACATCGTGATGCCCGGCGGCATGAATGGTCTGGCTCTGGCCGAGCGGGCGCTTCAACGGGTGCCAGGTTTGCGGGTGTTGCTCGCCACCGGATATATCGAGGATCTGGTTGCGCAGGGGCCTCGCGCCCATGGGATGGACGTGCTGGGCAAACCCTACCGGCAGGCGGAACTGGCAGCGAGGGTGCGTGAAGCGCTCGATCGGCCCACTCGTCCGCACGATCCGGCGGCACAGCAACCGCGATCGCACAAGCGGGGATAAGCTCCGGTCAGCGCCGCAACAGGGTGTTTGCGACACTGACCGGTAGCGAGGTCAGGCGGCGCGACCGGGCTAGCCGGGGCGGGTCGCTCCGGTGGTCGATGGTTTCGCCGGGGGCGGCGCAGGCGGATTTTTGATTTCCGCTTCAGCCTGATGCCAGAATTCGTCATCGCGATCGGCAGGCGAGCCGGCGTCCTGCCACAGGCGATAGGCGCGCTCGCGGATCGACTGGTGCCGGTCGGACTCGTTATGGTTGTCGTCGGGTTGACTGGGGGGCTGGTCGGGTTCGACGAGGGACATGGTGCGGTTCCTTGTTCTGATCTGTTCGCGCCGCGTGGCCTCGGGTCGACCAGCGCGGCATTGCGGATATGGAAAGTACGCCATGACGCGGCAATCGGAGGATTGATGAATTCCAGGAGAGGCAATCCGTGATCAATATTACACATCACGGATATGCCTTGAATTCGATTCCGTTATCAATAATAAAACGCGTTTAATTCGGTCAATAGCGGGACTGGTCAGCTTCATGACTTGTGGATCAAAACGACTATCTCATTTTTCATTGAAGTGATACGCGGAATTTGTGGAACGTGAACAGGACGGGACCATGTAGAACGGATACCGCTGCAGGCCGAATGACAATCATGGTTCACGCGGATTTTGCGTCAATTCGAATCAATACAGGAGTCAATCATGGGTTTGTTTTCAACACCGATCAAAACGCTGGACGATCTGTTCGTTCATACGTTGAAGGATATCTATTACGCCGAACACCAGATCACCAAGGCGCTGCCGAAGATGATCGACAAGGCGCAGAATCCGGCCCTGAAGCAGGGCTTCACCCACCATCTGCAGGAAACCAAGGAGCAGATCACCCGGCTCGATGAGATCTTTCAGAAACTGGGTCAGCCGGCTGAGGGCGTTACCTGCGAAGCGATCGACGGTATCATCGCCGAAGCCAAGGAAGTCATGAGCGATATTGCCGATCCGGCTGTAATGGACGTGGGTATGGCATCGGCGGCGCAGGCGGTGGAGCATTACGAGATGAGCCGCTACGGCACCCTGATCGCTCTGGCGAAACAGCTCGGCCACAATGACTGCGTGCCGCTGCTGCAGAAGACGCTCGATGAGGAGCACGCGGCCGACCGTAAGCTGACCGAAATCGCGCAGGGCGACCTCAACCGCAAAGCAGCCTGATCACGACGACACCCACCCGCTTTTTCATAACATATGGCCGCAGTCCCGGTGACAGGACTGCGGCCATTGCCGTCTGCAATGAGGCCGGATCAGACAGCATCGTCCTCGATGGTGAAGCCGACTTTGAGCGTCACCTGATAGTGGGCCACTCTGCCCGCTTCGACATGACCGCGGGTTTCCAACACCTGAAACCAGTGGATGTGACGGAGAGTTTCGTGTGCTTTGGTCAGAGCCGTCTGGATCGCGTCCTCGATGCTGACAGGGGATGAGCCGACGAGCTCCACGAGCCGATAGGTGTGATTTTCCATAGTCCTCGCCTGATTGATGCCGGGACGGGACATTGGCAGCCATACGCGAGGTTTCAATGCGGAACGGGTAACCCCGTCCCCAAGCATTAGTGGGAGCGTTATTGGGAGCGTTACTGGGCGGGACCGATGATCGTGGGTTCGGGGAGGTTCGCGTCCGATCCGGCATAGGATGGGTTCGCGTTGTGGACGCAGTTGTTGATCCGGTCCTCCTGATCGTGGAGCTGGGCCAGTTTGTTGCTGATGTAATCCTGGTTGGGTGTGCCGAGGAACGGGGTGGCGAACTGGTCGGTCCGGGACAGATAGGCGTAGTGGCGGGCGGCGTTGATCTTTTCGGCGCGCTGGGTGCAGGCCGCGAGATTGGCCTGATCGGCAGCCGATTGCGGGCGGGGTGCGTTGAAGCTGCACGCGGCGAGCGGCAGGGTGACGGCGGACAGCATCAGGGTCAGGCGGAGCATGGGGTCTGGTCCTCGGAAGCGCTGGGAAGCAGCAGGGAACGGAGCTGGTTTTCGTCGAGACCGCCGGTTTCGGTCAAGCCAGTCAGGGCGGCGGCGGTGAGAAGCGCGCCATCGAGCGCGGCACCGTCGCGTCGGAGGTCGATGAACGGGGCGAGCCACGCGGCATCGCCGATCAGGGCAACAAGGCCGAGCAGGCGCAGGCAGAGCGAGACGCCGTGGGGCGTCGAGAGATCGGCGATGTGGTCGACCGAGGAGGCCCATGCCCGGGCATCGCGGTCGCGCAGTATCACATCGGGTCCATTGGTGAAGCGAAAGCCCCGGGCGGGGCCGTCATTGCCGGCGCGGGCCGCTTCGCGGGCGGCATCCCACGCCTGTTCGAGGTCGCGTTTGGCGACGCGCGGCAGGCGCGGCGGCGGCATCGGCACCAGATGCAGTTCGGTGCCGTCGGCGGCGATTTCACGGCGGACATGCGCGACCATGGCAGTCAGATGGCGACGCGGACGCCGAGTTCCACGACCCGATCGCTCGGGATTTGGAAAAACTCGGTGGCCGAGATGGCGTTGCGCAGCATGAACAGAAAGACCGCGCGCCGGATGAACCCGAGTTTCGGCACCGTGGCGGCCACGATCGTTTCGCGCCCGAGGAAGTAGCTCGTCTGCATCGGGTTGAACGGCAGGCCCTGGTCTCGCATCATTTCGAGGGACCGGGGCAGATTGGGGGTGTCCATGAAGCCGTATCCGATGCGGACGCGGTAGATGCCCGGGGCGAGCTCCTCGCATTTCATCCGGTCGTCGCCCATCGTGGTCGGGACGTCGAGATTGCGGACGGTGACGAAAAAGACGGTCTCGTGCAGGACCTTGTTGTGTTTGAGGTTATGGAGCAGCGAGGCGGGGGTGTATTCCGGGTTGCCGGTCAGGAACACCGCGATGCCGGGGACGCGGACGATGCGCGATTGCGGCAGGCGGCCGAGAAACGAGGCGAGCGGCAGGCTGTCCTGTTGCCAGCGGGCGAAGAGCAGCGAACG
>JAQTXO010000018.1 GCA_028688765.1 Acidiphilium sp.
GATTGATGGGACCGACTACCTGCCCAAGGCGCTGCCCTGGCTCTGTTCGCGCTCGGCGCGAGCGGTTGCGGCTCGCGCCTCGGCCTGCCGCCGCTCCGCGATCCGGCGCTGATCCTCCCGCCGACGGTAATCCCCCAGCACGCGATCCAGCCGCTCGCGCATGGCCGCCGTGGCATGCTCAATCACCGGCCGGGTTTTCGCCCATGTCTCCGCCACGGCCGTCCTGATCGCGGGTGCCGCCTGATCCAGCCGCTCGATCGCCGCCTGACGCAACCGGCTCACGCTTGCCATGCCCTCGTTGAGCCGCCCGTTCTCCGTCACCCTGATCCGCGCCTGCTGAAAGCGCGGACGCAGATCGTCGCTTCGCTCCGCCTGAGCCGCCCGCGCCTCGCGCCGCGTCACCGCGTCCAGGAAATCCCGACCGGCCGCGCGGCGTGTTGCCTCCGCGCCCTGGATGATATCGGTGGCGTTGGTCTTCTCTGGCCGCTTGCTGATATTCCGGATCCAGTTCTCCCACTGATCCTGCACCGTGATCGGTCGCGGATCGCCCAGCGGTCGGCGCGCGCTGATCTCCTGCGTCTCCGCCCCCGCCGATGTCAGCCAGTAATCCCTCTCGCGATGGCGAGACCCGGAGACATAGGTCTTGAACCCGTCGGTGGTTTTGGACCCGCCCGCCGTGACGAAGATATGCTCGCTCGATGTGATCCCCTGCGCGGTGTTGGTGGTCATGGCGTAACCATAGGTCAGCCGCATCCGCCCGGTTTTCCGGTCGGCCAGCGTCTCCCATTTCACCAGCCCCTCGGTCCCCTTGTCGTTGCGCAGCATGAGGCCGTCGCGCCTGATGCTGGTCACGGTCAGGATCGAGCCGTTATCCCCGATCGCCCCGCCGCCCCCGGTACTCATCGCGGCATTGGTGCGGGCAAACAGGCGCACGCTCTCGCCGATCGCCACCGGCATCGCATAGGTCGTGCCGGTATTCGGATCGATCGCCGCCAGTGTTTTCCGGTTGCCCCCCAGTTCGCCGCTTGCCTGCAACCGCGCCCTGACCGCCTGGCCGATCGCTCGCGCATCCTCGTTGCTCGGCGTGCTGATCGTCACCGTGTAACGCGGCCGATCGGCAGTGGCCGCGCGGCGCTCCTGCCAGAGCGCCGCGGCCCGCTCGATGACCTCGGCCCGTCCGCCCGGCACGATCTCGGCGGTCTTGTCCTCGCGCTTCATCGCCAGCGCGGTCCTGACATTTTCCTCCCCGCCCTTGCGCAACAGATCGGCGATCGCCCGCGCGCGGTCATCGGTCTGGCGCACGCTGGTTTCCAGCGCCGGCACCCGCATCGATTTCTGCAAGAGGCTGATCACCTGGCCGGCCTCGATCGACTGGCATTGCTTCGGATCGCCGATCGCCACCATCCGAAACCCGTGCTGATCCTGCAACCGGAGCAATTCGAGCAACTGCCGCGAGCCGATCGTCCCCAGCTCGTCCACCACAACGACACTTCGATGTGTCAGCACAAGTTGTCCCGATTTCACCCGGTTGATAAACACGCTGGTCGCCGCGATCGTGTCCCGCTCGCCTTTGGCGGCATCGGTTTTCAACCCGGCATCGCGCAACTCGCGCGCCTGCCGCCATCCCAGACTCACGCCATGGATGTCATCGCCGCGCTCCTGCCACGCCGCAACAAGCGGTTGGAGCAAGGTGGTCTTGCCCGCACCGGCCGCCCCGATCCCCACGGCAAACCGCCCGCCCATCCCCAGATGCTTCATCAGACCGTATTGCGCGGCCCCGTGCGCGCCCTCGAATTTGAGGCCGCTCGCCTCAACCCCCCGCGCGAGCTGATCCGGCGTCAAACCGCCGCGCTTGTCCCCGGCCTGCTTGCCGGCAAGCTCGATCAGCGCGGACTCCTGGCTGAGATGCGCCTGGGTGGTCAGCCGCGTCTCGCCCTGCACGGTGATGGCGTTGCCTTGCGCATCCACCGTCTCCCGTAACACCGCTCCGACCAGGATCGCGGTTTTCTGCCGGGCTTCGCCCTTCGCCCCCACCCCGGCAACTCCGGTCTCGTCAACCCCGCGCGCCCTGAGCCGGGCAATCACCCGATCGACATCCGCCCCGCTCTCGATCCCCGAGGCGATCAACCCGCGCGCGGCGGCAACCCGCTCATCCTCGGGTTTCAGGACCGCGCGACGCTCGAATTGATCCCCCAGCAGCATCGCCGCCGCGTCATAGGCACGGTCCAGCCGCGCCGCCTCGCTCAAGGGCTGCGCCTTCCGTTCCGGATCGATCACCGATCGATGCTGATAGCCGATCTTCTCGGCCTGGCGTTTCCAGCTCGCAAAGTCGCTCATATCGTCCGACTTCTCGATCCGCGTGCCGTGCGCGCCGGTTTTCAGCAGCTTGATCCGCTCATCCGGTGAGAGCTTGTCCCACTCCGCCCCGATCGCCTTGGCATAGGCTTTCGCGTCAGCCAGCGCATCACCCGTCCGCTTGCTGAACGCCGCTCTGACCGTCTCCGGCACGGCGCTGAGCCGCGCCGCGCCGTTGGTTCGGTCCAGCTCGATATCCACCCCCAGCCGCCGGAGATTCTGGGCCAGATGAGCCTGGTAGATCGCGCCCCATTCATGGATGCCCCCGTGCATCTGCATCGTGTTCAACGAGACGACGCGCCCGCTCGGCGTGACGATCGTGTTCGGCACCGTGACGTGGGTATGCAACTGCATGTCGCCGGCAACCCGCATCTTTACCAGCTCGGTCTCCATCCCCCCCGCCGGGGTCTGGCGCACGATCTCAAGTGTCGGCCGGGCCGTGTAGTGATCGAACGCCACCCAGCCGATCTTGCCTTGCTCAACCCCATCCTTGCCGCCCTGACCCTTGCGGGCCAGCCCGATCACCTGCTCGATCTCGCGCATCGCCGATTGCACCGCGTCGCGGTGCGCCTGCCCGATCGAAGCCCGCTCCGCCGCGGTCGGCGCGAAAGCCCATGCGATCGAAACACTCTTGTCGGCGCTGAAGGTAAAATCGACATAGCCGATCGGGGTTTTCGAGCGATTGAGCGCATCCCGCCACTCTGCCGGGTCCAGCGCCGCGCCATCGGCTTTGCGGCCGCTGAGAATGTTCGCCCGTTCCTCCTCGCTGAGTTTCCGACCATCCGCCGCCCCCAGCGCCTTGTGCAACCGGATCAGCTCGGAATGCACGGGTGCGGCGTCCTGCACGGCCTCCGCTGCAGCGATCGGTGTCTCGGTCCCCCGCCGCTTCGGCTGCATCGCTGCCTCGATCCGCGCCCGATCGCCGGCGCTGCTGCCGCTCGCCGCCTCCAGCGCTGCGCGCAACCCGGCCTCGCCACCCTGGCGCAACGCATCGGCCCAATCCGCCCCTTTCGGCCCCGGCGTCACACTGGCCGGCGGTTCCAGATAGACCGTCTCGCCCCCGCCCGCCTCGATGATCCCGGCCGCCTTCGCGGCGGCTTTCTGCCCGGCCTCGCCAACATTCCTTCCGTTGTGTTGGGGTGGACGGCCCAACGGCATCGAATGTGCCAATATAGGGTCGATCAACCAACCCAATGAAAGGGCCGCCCAATGGAATTTAAACGCATTTCGATCGACACGTCCAAGCATGTTTTTACGATCCACGGGGTCGATGACCAAGAGCGCCCGATACTGCGGCGCGAGATCAGGCGGGCTCAGGTCGAACCGTTCTTCGCCAAACTGGCACCGACGGAGGTGGTTCTCGAAGCTTGCGCTGGCTCGCACCATTGGGGGCGAGTGCTCGGTGCTATGGGCCACCGGGTGAGGTTGATCCCACCGCAATATGTGAAGCCCTTCGTTAAGCGCAGCAAGAATGACCGAAATGACGCGGAGGCGATCAGTGAAGCGGCAGCGCGTCCGACCATGCGCACGGTTCCGGTCAAATCGGCAGAGGAGCAAGCCGCGACGATCATTGTGAAGCATCGGGAACTCATGGTGAACCAGCGGACCCAGGCGATCAACGCGTTGCGGGGACACGCGGTGGAATTTGGTATTATTTCCGCTAAGGGTTGCGCGAACGTCACAGCATTACTTGCCGTTCTGTCTACTGAGGAGGCAATTCCAGCAATTGCAAAGGCGATGTTCGAGCAGATGGGCCGGCATATCACTGATCTTGATGCGAAGATCGAGGTGCTGGAGAAACAGCTGCTCGAACAGCATAAGACTAATGCGGTGAGCAGGCTCCTGGCCGCGATTCCAGGCGTCGGACCAATCACCGCGATCACCATGGCGCTGAGCGTGAACCCAGCGAACTTTGAGACCGGGAGACATTTTGCCGCCTGGCTTGGGCTGACACCGCGCGAACATTCGACCGGCGGCAAGCATCGTATGGGAAAGATAAGTAAAGCAGGCAATGAGAGGTTGCGACAGTTGCTCGTGGTTGGGGCAATGGCGGTGATCCGCTACGCCAAGCCAGGCAGCAAGTCGGCAACCGCTTGGCTGTTGCAATTGCTGGAGCGGCGGCCGCGCAAGGTCGCAGCGATCGCTCTGGCCAACAAGATGGCCCGGATCATCTGGGCCATGATGGCGCGGGGTGAAGCGTATCGGCGTCAGCCGGTAGCAGTCTGATCCGCGCGCCGGTGCCGAGGGTTTAAGGGCAGAGCAAGAGATGATGATCGGTCGAACCGACGAGCAACAAAATCCGCGAAGGTCCCCGGCATGTAATATGCCGCGGTTGTGTTTGGATGTTGCTCGCGGAACCCATCTGGGCCGGCGGCCATGTTGCCGCATATACAGGCCGAACGCATGACCGCTTTCGAACCGCCATCAAATCTTGCAAATTCCCACTTGAACTCAACGGGCCGTCCACGCATGGACCTTCGGATTGTCCCGGTCGGCGAGCAACCCGATCGGGGTCGATCCGTGATATTGCACCGCCCATGCCACCAGGCCGCCCGCGTTGTAGCCGATCAAACCCTCCTGGCGGGTGGCCTGCACCGCACTCGCCACCGTCTCGAACCCCTCGCCGGCCAGCCTGATCCTGTCATGCCCGGCAACCGGCACCGCTGCACCGGGCGGTGGAGCCAGCAACCACGCACCCGCCGCCCCCAGCATCCGCCGGCCGATCTTCTCGCCCTCCTCGCTGAGATAGGTCCGCTGCACCCCGGTCAGCCTGATCCGCCCCGCCTCGTCCTGCCCGTACATCGGGGTCAGCATCGCAACCGTAGCCCCGGCCTCGATCTCCCTCGCATCATAATTCGGATGCAGCCGCGTCACCCTGACCTGGCGCAAAAGCCAGTCGGCATCGAGGCCGCGCGCTTCCAGATAGGTCCGCACCGGGCGGGTCAGCTCGGTCCTGACCGCCTCGGCCGCCGCAACCTTCTCCGCGTGCTCGCGGCGCTCGCGCATCCTCTGCCCGGCCGATCCCCGGAATACCGGCTCGGACACATCCTCGGCCGTGCCCCGCACTGCCTCATCCCAGACTTTGCCCGCGATCGTCCTGCGCGCCTTGTCGAACCGCGCGGCCTGCGCCCGTGCGGCTGCGGCGGCCTCCCCGTCCAGCGCGCAGGCCTCGGCGGTGATCCCGAGACGCCGGACCAGGCTCTCGAACCGGCCGCCCTCATCGACCGCAAAATCCTTCCATTGCCCGGTCGTGGCATTGACCGAAACCGACATCCCATCCCCGCCGCGCCACGTCGCCTGGATCCGGAGATTGACCCCGCTTTTCTGGTAGCGGACCCCCGCCGCGTCCAGCGCACCGGCAACATCGATCGCCCGCGGCTCATCCTCCTGCCGCTCGATCGGCCCGCGCGGCGCAATCGCCGGCTCTCCACCCCGCGCCGCCAGGGCAACCGCCTCGGCCGCCATGCCGGCATCATAATCCTCGTCTTCGCGTCCGGCCCCGGCACCGGCCGCGGTACCAGACGAAAATCCAGCCTCCGTCTGCTCGCTCCAGCTTCCATCGGGCGGCCCGGCCGGCTCGCCACCGATCTCCGCCAAAGCCGCCGCCTCGGCCGCCATGCCGGCATCGTAATCCTCAACTGTTCCGGCATCCCGCGCGGTCTCCGGCTTCGCTGGCTGCGCTTCCGTTGCCGGGACCGGCAGGGCCGAACCATCGGCCCGCTTGCCGTCCAGCACATTCTCCCACTCCGCGCGGGTCGGCGCCCGATCCGGGTCCAGTCCGAAAACCTCGCTCAACGGCGTCACCGCCCGCTGATACTGCTTGCCCTCGATCCGATCTCCGTCCGCCCGATTGCCCGATAGCAGATTCGCAACCTCCTCCTTCGTGATCGGCCGGGACACATCGATCCCCAATGCCAGGGCAACCATCGGGTCCATGTCACGCCGAACCTCGACGAACGATTGATCCCCAGCCCCCTGCACGACGACCGGCTCGCCCCCCGCCTCGGCACTGGCGGCGTCCTGGTAGTAATCCACCACATCCTTCACGAACTCGCCGATCGTGTCCTTGTGGACGTGATCGGCCATCTTGGCACCGGAGTCCGCCGCCCCTGCCCGGAACGAAAGCATCAGCCGGTCTCGTCCGGGGATCTGATGCGATCGGACGGCTCACTCCCGCCGGCCTCGTCCACCCCCAGCGCTCCGGCAAGCCCGCGCATCACCCCGGCTTCGACCTCCGGCGCGATGCTTGCCATCGTCGCATCGATCCGCTCAAGCACCGCCGTCTGATCCCGCAACGCCCCCGCGATCTCCGCCATCGCGACCTCAAGCGGCGATTCCTCCTCGCTCGGCTGCGCCAGCCGCAAAATCTCCATCAGGATTTTGCCCTGCGTGCCCTGCGTCTCGATCATCAGACGCATCGCCGAAGTCAGCCGCTCGATCGCAATCTCGACACTCGGCGTCAGGGCGGTCGGGGCGTCACTCATACGGGTTTTCTCCTGCCCGAACGCTACGCCATATTTGCCACTGCGCGCAAGCTCCATAGGTGCAATGGTCTGAAGAATAACCTAAACCTGACGACCCCTACGAATGTGAAATATGGGACTTAATGTGCCCTACAGATCAATCTTCTATGGTACATAAGATGGCATTTTGGGGACGCGTAGTGACTTTCGATGACTTTATAGGATGCAAAATATCGCCTTGAAAGTCTCATCAATGCCTGATATCAAACCACATTATGGTCGATGACGAGTTTTCCAGGCTCCAAGCCGCTGTCGCCCGCAATCCAGGCTCACGCACGCCCCTCTTTCGCTGGCTGCTCGATCACCACACCGAAACCACCGCCCTGCTCCGGCGCTTCGGTAAAAACTGGACCGGGATGGCTGAGGGATTCAACGAACTCGGGCTCAAATCCCGAAACAACAAACCCATCACCCCTATGCTGGTTCGTAAAACCTGGGACTCCGTCTGCCGCTATGAAGCCGAACATCGGCGCGCTCTGGCCGCCGCCCTGCCATCAGTGCCACCCGCGCCGCCTCCCGAACCGTCACCCCAGCCGAACCCCGAACCAAAATTCAAATTCGCCAAAATGCGCAATGGCGGCCTGGGCGTCTCAGCCGAGGAACTACGCGCGCTGGGCGATCCTTCCGCACCGGCCGATCCCAACGATCCCCGCTGGCGCATCCCGCCCGATCCAAAACCAAAATAGGAGCCTGCGATGGCTGAACCCCTCTCCGGGAAAAAATCACCCTCCCGGCAATCCTCCCCACCCCCCTTCCAGCCCGGTGCCATCAAGAACGCTGTCCCCCCGGCGGACATCAAACCCCTCATCACAACCGGGCAGGCCCACACCGAACCCGTCGCACAGGGCGTCGATCTGTCGGGCCGGCCGAAAATCATCCTCACCGCCGGCCGGGGTAAAACCGGCAAAACCCTCTTCCTCCGCTGGCTGGCCGAAGCCGCTCAGAAAGCCGAGCGCCCGCATCTCCTCGCCGATATCGATCCAACCAACGCCACCTTCTCCACCTATTTCGAGGCGGTGGCCCGGCCGAACAGCTTCAATCAAACCACCGTCCGGGACTGGCTCCAGGAATTCATCGAATATGCGATCGCTCACCGCAGTACCGCGATCATCGATCTCGGGGGCGGCGATACCATCCTCCGCACCATCGCCAGCGAAATGCCCGGCTTTGACGCCATGATCGAAGATGCCGGCCTCTCAATGGTGATGTTCTACCTCGTCGGCCCGCATCCCGAAGATCTCACCCCAGCTGCAACCCTCGCCGCCCTCGGCTTCAACCCGCGGGCACGCGCGATCGTCCTCAATGAAGGCGTCGCCCCCCTCGGTACCGCCCGCGATCAGGCATTCGCCCGCGTCCTCGCCACCGATCTCTACAAGAGCCAGATCGCCGGCGGTGCCATCCCGATCTGGATGCCGCGCCTGTTCGCGGCCGATGCGGTCGAAGCCCGCACCGCAAGTTTCGTCGCGGCGCGGGACGGTCAGACCAACCCGCCCCTCGGTATATTCGATCGCTCCCGGGTCAATACCTGGATGCGTGCCATGGATGAGCAATTCGCCGGAGTGGCCTCATGGATGCCGTGAACGGTGACAAACCGTTCGATCCCGATGCGGATGTGAGGGCCGCGCAAGACACACTGCTACAGGCCGAACAAAAGGCGGCGCTCAATAATGACCCTATCACCGACTCGCTCCGCGCCCTGCGGGCATTCCTGACCGCGTTCGCTGCAACCGCCACCTTGCATCAAATGACGACCAAGCGCGATTTTTACGCGGTGCGTGAGGTCCAGTCCCGCCTCGATAAAACCCTCGATCGCGCCGTCTCCGCCGCGCAAGCCGATGTCGCCAAAGCCCATGCCGAAATGGCGCAAAGCCTGATCGGCTCGATCGGTGCCCGCGCCTCCGCCGAACTGGCAAAAATGTCCCGTGTTGTCTGGTGGCGCTCGATCATGGTCGCAACCCTCGCCGCCCTCGCGATCATCGTCGCCAGCGCAGGCATCGGATATTGGCGCGGTTATGAGGCCGGTCATCATAACGTCGATCAAATCTATCGCACCACGATCGCACTCCATAAAGCGCTCCTCAAACGCAGCCCGGTCGCTTATGCGGATTGGAACAAGCTGATCGAAGATAATCCGATCCGGCCGATCATGAGCGATTGCCACGGCGCAAACCTCGCCAAGCAGGACGGTCGCACCGCCTGCAATATGTGGCTCTGGATCACCCCCTACGTGCCAGCAGCGCCGAACGGGAAACAATGATCATGGCGAACCCGATCGCCGTTCCGTCCATCCGCTCCCGCCTCGCCCACACCGCCGCCTCCCTGCTCGGCCGCTATTTCGCCTGGGTCGGCGGCATCGCGATCGGCCTGGCGCTCGGCCTCGGCCGCCTGGCCCCGGCGATCCTGGGCGAAATCGGCATGCAATTTCTCCTGCTCGCCCTGTGGTTCCGCTGGGTGGTCAAGCTATTCGCCTGGCTCTGCATCCTCGCGGCGGCCCTGCTGCAATATCAATCCCCCGGCACCGAACGGCAAAACCTGCTCATGCTCGGCGCCGGCCTGGTCGCCATGGTGGTCGAGCGCGGTTTGACGGTGCTGCACTATCGCATCCGCCAGCACCGAATGCTCCTCATGGCCGGGGTCTATCCGTCCGCCTTGCGGTTCCGGACCGCGCGGGATGAGCCGTTTTCTTGATCAAGCCGCGCGTTGGGAATCGAGCATGAAGTCGAATTTCACGAATCGATAGGGCAGAACCAGCCGATCATCGTCCGTCTTATCAATCACGCCAGAGCGCAATAGGGTGTGAACATCACTATGGACGGCTCGCACATCCCGATGCACGCGCCGGGCGATTTCGCGGAGCGTGAGCGGGCCGACACCGGCCATCACACTCATGATCTCCCGCCGCTTCGGGCTTAGCACTTTCCATGCGTCGTCGAGGCTTCCAAAATCCAGTCGTGCAGCCGGCTCGGCTTCGCCGCCGTTCCAGGCTTCAATGACCCGCCGTCTGATGTCCTGTTCAGATTGATTACCGATTATCAGCGTGTCCATCTCGATACCTCATGATGCTTGCATCAAAGTCGTCCAGCAACTTGTCGATCGTGCTGAACACATAGGCTTCCTCGCGATCACCGATGTGGCGGTGGTCTCCTTTGCCGGCCTCGTTGTCGTAGCGGAGAACGCAGGTGCCCTCATCGACCAACGCCATCCGATATTTGTAGGCATGGGCGCTTCCGGCCAGTTCTCGCGGAAGCTGCCAAATGACGATTTCCTTCATCAGACCATCCCCGAGATCGACCCGCTGCCGGAAAATTAGGGCGGCCTTCATGTTGCCTTTAATATCAACACATCAAGCTGTTGTCAATTGAAGCAACACATCGCCATCCTCCTGCGCGGGCCGCATCGTTGAGGGGGTGATCAATGACCATCAACAATCAAAATGGATCTCCGACTGCAATTTGAATCCGGCCTACCTAGATATCAATACAGCGCACTAAGGAGGACCCCATGACGGATCATGAAATAGATAATGCGACGGACAGCGAAACGCACAAAATTGCTTATCGCCTATGGCAGGAAGCCGGATGCCCGGATGGGCGGGACGATGAGTTCTGTCACCAGGCAGTAGAGCTGATCAAGAACGGGATCTCCAGCAAGACCACAGAGGATAGTTTTCCTGCCAGCGATCCACCTTCCACGACCGGAATGACAGGTCCAATCTCCTAGTTGCGCACCATCGAACCCACACGCTAACTGTGGCTGCGCGACATCATCCGCGAGCATGCGCGATCTCATCGGCAGTTTCTGCGCAAATTATGTGATCGCAGAGCGCTTGCCGTGCGCAGATTAAGTGCCTCCGTGCGCAAATTAATTGATCGGTGCGCGACTTCAGGACACCTGCCGGCTTGTCTGTCAGCCCTTTATCATTACGCGTCTGGATTGCGGATCATGGGTGATCAATTTGGTCTCGTCGGCTATCAATCTGAGGCGATCAACCATTTTCAAACGGGAGGACGGGTCTCGATGCACTCAGGATACTGCGAATTCGGCTTGCGAAGGTCTCCATCGCGAAGGGTTTTGTGATCAATTCCATTCCGGGTTCCAGAAAGCCAGAAGAAACCGCAGCATTCTCGGCATAACCGGTCATAAAAAGCACTTTCAGCTCAGGCCTCAGTGCGCGCGCGCCATCAGCCATTTGGCGACCATTCAGGCCCGGCAGGCCAACATCGGTGATCAGGAGATCAATATGGCGGACTGAACGCAGGATCTCCAACCCTCCGGGACCGTCGAACGCCTCAATCGCCTCATATCCGAGTTCTCGTAGTTGCTCGACGACCAGTCCTCTCACAATAGCATCATCTTCCACCACGAGCACCAGTTCCCCGGCTTGCGAATTATGATCATCGGTGAGTTGCGGCAACATGTCGTGCTCAACCACATTCCCGCGGAACCGCGGCAGGTAAAGCTTGATGGTCGTGCCTTTGCCGATCTCCGAATAGATTTTCGTATAGCCTTCGGATTGCTGGGAGAACCCGTAGATCATGGAAAGCCCCAGACCCGTTCCCTGGCCGATCGGCTTGGTCGTAAAGAATGGTTCAAACGCCTTGGCGATCGTGTCCTGATCCATCCCGATACCCGTGTCCGTAACGCAGATGACGACGTATTCGCCCGGATGGATCCCAAGCTGACTTGCTGCGTAGGCCTTGTCCAGGTGGGCGTTGCTGGTCTCGATCGTGAGCGTACCTCCGTCCGGCATCGCATCACGGGCATTGATCACGAGGTTAAGGACCGCGCTTTCGAGCTGATTGGCGTCGCAACGGGTCACCCAGAGATCCGGAGCAAGGACCAGTGCGAAACTGATCGGCTCGCCAATCGTCCGTCGGACAAGATCTTCCATCGAGGCTAGCAGCGAGTTGGCGTCTACCGGTTTGGGATCGAGCGGCTGCCGGCGCGAAAACGCCAGTAGACGATGCGTCAATGCCGCCGCGCGCTGGGCCGCGCCCGAGGCGCCCGCGACAAATTGAGTAAGGTCGTCAAGCCTCCCCTGTTGGACCCGCCTCTGGATAATCTCAAGATTTCCGGTGATGCCTTGCAAAAGGTTGTTGAAGTCGTGCGCGATGCCCCCGGTGAGTTGGCCGACCGCCTCCATCTTCTGGGACTGTCGTAACGCCGCCTCGGTTTCGGCCAGCGCGGATGCCGCCTGGACCTCGGCGGTCATGTCGCGACCGAACCCGTAGAAGCTGCCATTCTCCGGAACAGTGCTCCATTGCACCAGGCGCTGTGCCCCGTCCTTTGTCATCAACGTCGTTCGACATTCGCGCACCGGCGCTCCCGAGGAGAGCTTTCGAATGCACTCGGCCCAAACCTGCTCATCTTCGATCATGAAGTCGGCACTACGCTTTCCGATCGTCTCGTCGCGGCTCCAGCCGAGGGTCTGCGTCCAGGATGGATTGACGTCGGTAATATGGCCTGTGGTATCCATCACGACCTTTATGGTCGGCGATAAATTCCAGAATCGCTCCCGATCCCTGGCAAGTGCCCGCTCGTTGGTGATATTTCGGCCGACTGCGTGAATGTGCCCCGCTTCCAGCACGCCCCTCCAGGCGAGAAGGCGGAAGTCGCCGTCCTTGGTGCGATAACGGTTCTCAAAACTGAAGGTGGCTTCATCGCTACTCGGCTCAGCAAACTGCGTAAGCGTATCGGAGATATCCTCGGGATGGATGAAATCGGCCAGCCGTCGGCCGATCATCTCGTCCTCGTCCCAACCCAGCATCCGTTTCGAAGAAGGATTGACCGCTGTGATCGTTCCTTCGGTCGTACAGACGAGCATCAGGTCGCGCGAAATTCTCCAAAGCCGGTTACGGTCGGCGACACTCTCAGCCAGGCTGAGCTTCTGATCGTGGATGTTCGTGTTTGTGCCGACCCAGCGGAGGATCAGGCCCTCGTCGTCGCGGACCGGCAAAGCCCGCACCAAGTGCCAAAGATAGGCGCCATCGGCGCGGCGGATCCGAAACTCGGTTTCGTAGGTCTGGCCACTGGCCAGCGCGGCCGCCCATTTTTCAGCTGCGGCTCCCACATCATCGGGATGAACAATTCCTGTCCATCGATCGCCGTGCAGATCCTCCTCACCGAGCCCGCTATAGGCGAAGATCTGGTCATTGAACCAGTCCAGTTCCCCGGTTGGCAAGGCAGTCCAGATGTGATTCGGTAGGACCTGCGCGAAGGTTCGAAATTGTTTCTCGCTGGCAGCGATCGCCAGCTGGGCGCGCATGCGGTCTGTAACGTCGACCCCGGAGACAAAAATTCCGGTGACAGCACCGGCGGGATCTGTCATCGGCTGGTAGACAAAATCGACATAGCGGTCGAAGGAACCTCCCCGTTCGGCCTGGATACGTATGAGCGCGCCATCGGCCCAGAACGGTTTGCCGCTCATGTACACGCAGTCAAGCAGCTCAATGAAACCCTGTCTGGCCGCTTCAGGCACCGCTTCAGCGACCGTGCGGCCGACGACATCGCGGTTGCCGAGCAGGCGGAGATAAGCGGGATTGACCATCGTAAACTCATGGCCAGGACCCTCCAGCAACGCCATGAAGCTGGGACTATGCTCGGCCATCTGCAGCAATCGCCGGCGCTCGTCCTGCAGGCTTCGACTTGCCAGGACGGTCGCCGTCGTCTCCACCACGATTGCGACAACGCCGATAACCGTCCCGCTCTCGTCAACCGCAGGCGAATATCGAAGATTTGCCCAAAGCCGGCTGGGTGCGCCGCCCCGCACCAGCGTCAGTTCGAAATCCTGATAGGAGAGGGCGCCTCCTTCATGGTAGACTTTCTGCATGACGTTCGCGTTGAAGTCCGAGACTTCGTACCATCCTTCAAGCACGTCCCTTCCGAGGATCGCCGGGTGGCGATCTCCCGCAAAGCCGCGGAAGGCATCGTTGTAGATCATCACCCCTTTTTCACCCCAAAGGGTTATCATCGGCGTTGACGATCTTAAGACGAAGGCCAACATGGAGCGCATGGCGTTCGACCAACCTTCGATGCCACCGATGCTGGTCCCGGCCCAATCTATTTTCACGATCAATTCGGCAACCTCACCACCGCCGGCGAGAAACGCCCACTGGCCCTGCTCCGATATGTCCGTCATCCTGAACGATCCGCCCCTTCATTCGACCGACGCTCGATCAATCTTTCATATGACGGACATAATCTCGCATCCTCTCCAAACGCGGTACTGCTACCGAATCGTCGCTGGCGCGCACACCCCGAGCACGAAGATCGTATCTTGTGCGACTTCATATCGAATTTCATAATTATCGACCATTACTCGCGGCTCCGTGCCTCTCAAACGTGGGGCACAGTCTGATTCAGCGGCTCAACGGCCAAGCGCATGCCCATTGCATGCAAGACCGCATTCAGGTTCCGCAGCTCCGGGTTCCCGCTCTCCGACAATGTACGGTAAAGTTGGGTCGGATTAAGCTCGGCCGCTTTGGCAACCGCCTGCACCCCGCCAAATGCTTTCGCCATCTGCCGCAGCGTCACCAGCAACTCGCCCTGATCTCCGTCGGCAAGAATGGCGTCGAGCGTGGCGGCAGCCGTGACAGGATCGTCACGGAACAGCTCGGCCATCGCGTCGTCGTGGCTTCGGTCTTTCATCATCATCACTCCTTCACTCGTCACGCCCCTGCCAATCCCGCCAACACCCACATGCGCGGTCAATATCCGCGTCCTGTGTCCGCTTCGTGCCTCCGCACAAAAGTAGCATAACGACCTTCCCCGCACGCGCGTAATAAACTCGGTAGCCAGGCCCTACGTCGATCCGCAGCTCGTGGACACCGTCACGAAGCGGTTTGAAGTCACCGAAATTACCTTGTTCCAGCCGGTTCAACCGCCGGATGATCGCCGCCTTGCCCTGTCCGTCGCGAAGCTGGCGTAGCCACTCATCGATCACGTCTTTACCGTCTAGTGTCAGGTAGTGGCGTAGCTCGAACATGCGGGATATTCGTCTATAAACGAAAACGTGTCAACCTCCGTTTTCTTTTGCAAGTCGCCCATAATCGACCGGCGCCCACCCGGGCGGAGCGTAACCATCCGGTCTGAGCCGCCTGCCGCTACGGGAAGAAGCCGCTCATAAGCGCGCTGCTATGAGCTGATTCATATGCAGGGAGCTGCGGCGGATGGAAATCATCACGGGGACTGAGCGCCGGCG
>JAQTXO010000399.1 GCA_028688765.1 Acidiphilium sp.
ATCGAAGGGTCCGGCGGTTCCGGCATAGACCGCGACAGATTCGATATCGCGCAGGGTTTTGGCACGCTGCGCGAGAGCGAGCAGCGTGCGTTCGGTCGCTTCGAGCGAGGCCCCGGCCGGGAGGTCGAGGACGACGGTTAGGTGGGATTTGTTGCCGTAGGGCAGCAGCTTGACGGTGACCGCCTCGAAATAGAACATCGAGATCGCGGCCAGCGTGGCGATGCCGATCACGATCAGAAATGTCAGGGCACGGCGGCGAGTGCGAATGAGCGGCTCGGCGATCCGCCAGTAGATTTCGCCCAACCGGTTGCGGGTGGCATGGTGAACGGTGCCGGGTTTGGCTTCGCGAGGGGCGAGTTTCAGCAGCATCCAGGGGGCCGCGATGGTGGCCATGAAGAATGAGAACACCATGGCAGTCGAGGCATTGATAGGGATCGGCGCCATATAGGGCCCCATCAGGCCGGAGACGAACAGCATCGGCAGCAAGGCGGTGATGACGGTGAGGGTGGCGATGATGGTCGGATTGCCGACTTCGGCGACCGCTTCGACCGCTGATTGCATGCGGGTCCGCACGTCATTCATTTCCCAGTGGCGCGAGATGTTTTCGATCACCACGATCGCATCGTCGACCAGAATGCCGATGGCGAAAATTAGGGCGAACAGGCTGACCCGGTTGATCGAGAAGCCGAACACCCAAGAGGCAAAAATGGTCAGGAGCACGGTGGTCGGGATGACCACGGCGGTGACCGCGGCGGCGCGCCAGCCGATCGCGAGGCTGATCAGCACCACGATCGGGAGGGTGGCGAGGGCGAGATGCAGCAGCAGGTCGTTGACCTTGGCATTGGCGCGGCGGCCATCGTCGCGGGTGATGTGGACGGCGATGTCGTTGGGGATCAGGCTGCCTTGCAGCGAGGCGAGTCGTTCGCGGATGGTGTGCGCGATCACCACAGCATTCGAACCGGAGCGTTTGGCAAACGCGATGCTGACTGCCGGGGTGGTGCGCCAAGCGTTTTTGCCGGTGCGCTGGACCATGAACACTCGGTGCGTCGTCGGGGCCGGGCCGGTGACGATCTTGGCGACGTCGTCGACATAGACCGGTCGGCCGGCGCGGGTGGTGAGTTGCAGCAGGCCGATATTCGAGCCGGGTTGTAGACTGTGGCCGACGATGACGGCATTGAGCTTGTCGTTGGCATAGAGGTTGCCCGCGTCGAAACTCTTGTTTGCCTCGGTGATCCTGGCAACCAGCTGTTGGAATGTCACGCCGTAGAGGGAGAGCTCGGCCGGGTCGGGTTCGACGCGAATTTCATCGGGCACGTTGCCTACTATGTAGGACAGGCCGATATCGGGGATGCGGATCATCGCGGTCTGAAGCTTGTGCGCGATGCGCGACAGATCGGCCTCGTTATAGTATTTGGCGGCACCGAGCTTGGGCGTCAGGGTCATTACCACGATGGCGACGTCGTTGATGCCGTGACCGATCACCAGAGGCGCGGGTATGCCGATTGGCAGTTTTTGAATATTCGCCAGGATATGATTGCGCACGCGGATCACCGCGTCCTGTTCCTTGGTGCCGATATGGAATTCGGCACCGACCATCACCTGATCGTCCTGGGTCTGGCTATAGACGTGCTTGACCCCGGGGATCGACTTCAGGATAGTTTCGAGCGGCTTGGTCACCAGTTCGGCGGCATTGGCCGCTTTCAGCCCGTTGGCGGTGATCGAGACGTCAACGATCGGTGCCTTGATCTGCGGATCGTCTTCGCGGGCGATCGAGCCGAGGGCGAGCAAACCCGCCAGCACTGCAGCAATCATCAGCAGCGGCGTCAGTTTCGAGCGGATGAACGTGCGGGTGATCGCTCCCGAAATGCCGAGCTTCATTGCGCCGCCTGCGGCAGGACCAGAACGTCACCGGCGTGCAGACCCGACAGGATTTCGATACCGTTCGGCATGGCGGGGGCTGGCCGGGGGGCGCCGCGCTGGATTGGCACGTCGATCACGCTGCCGTCTCGCAGGCGCAGCCGGGCGTAGTCCGAGCCCGATAGGGTCAGGATGAAATTATTCGGCACCACGATCGCCTGATGCTCCTGCGCGGGCAACCAGGCTTCGACCCGGATGCCAACAAAGCGGTTGGGCAGATGCGGAACCGTGGCATAGGCGATCAGGCGGCCATCGGTGATGCTAGGCTTGATCTCGTCGATCGTGCCAAACAACGTGGGTGCCGCGCCCAGTTCCGCACCATCGACACGGATCAGTGCTCCCTCGTGAACGAAGCGGGTGTAACGCTCCGGCACCGCGAGCCGGACGCGGAACGGGGCCTGGGCCAGTTCGGCCACCACATCGCCCGGCATCATGACACTGCCCGCGGCGATCGGGGTGTGCAACACCAGCCCGGCATGAGGGGCGCGCACGGCCCCCTGATCGATCTTCATACCGATGGTATCGCGTTGCGATAAGGTTGCCGCGAGGGTGCTCTCCGCGATCCGCAGGACCGAGCGCGCCATATCGAAACTGGCGCGCGACACCGCTCCCTGGCCGACCAGCCGCTGGGTGCGGTTGAAGTCGAGCTGAGCCTCGGCGAGTTTAGCCCGCGCGCCCCTGACCTCGGCATTCAGCGTGGCTTTCTGGGCGAGGAGTGTGGAATCCGCGATCGTCGCCAGGACTTGCCCAGCGATGACGTGATCGCCATCATGGACATCGATTTGCGCTACCGTGCCGGAAATGCGGGCGCGGGCAGGGAGCGTGCGCGCACCTTCGACCGTGCCGAACACCGGCGCCAATTCTGTGAGGGATTGCTGGGTCACCGAGAAGGTCGGCGACGCGGCAGGGACCGGCGCGGCGGCCGGAGCGGCGGCTTGGGCCGCGAACGGCGGCAGGCTCAGCAGCGGCAGTGCTATGGTGCAGCCGATGCAGATGGTACGCATCCAACGCAGAGCCGAACCCGATCGGGGGAAAACCAGAACTATCATGAGCACATTCCTAAAAATCACCGGCTCTGGATGATCCGGCCCGTTCGGCGTCGAGGCTGCGGCTACTTGCGATCGACGCCCTTCACGGTCGCGAGGTCGAGCGTGATGGTGCGCAAGCTGGAGCGCATCCAAGCGGCGATGCCCCCGGACAGACGACCGAGGACCGCGCCAGCGGGCGTTGGTGCAGGACCGTGGGTTGTACAACGCCACATTTGCGCCTGCCGTGGTTGGTTGATGACGCTGTTCTGCGGGTGCGGTAGGATCGGCGGCAGGGGCAGGATGACTTCGGGGGCCGCATGCCGAATAAACTCAACGACGACCGGCGTCACAAATTTGCCAAGGCGAAGTACCGAGTGACGAACTGGCCGGCGTATGACGGGGCGCTGGTCCGCCGGGGTGATCTGACGGTGTGGCTGACGGCAGAAGCGATTGCGGCGTGGCACGCGCCGGCAAGCGGCAAGCGTGGCGGGCAGCCGATCTATTCCGATCTGGCGATCGAGACGGCGCTGGCGCTGCGGCTGGTTCTGCATCTGTCGCTAGGCCAGACGGAGGGGGCGCTGCGGTCGATCGTCAACCTGCTGGGGGCGACGATCAAGGTACCCGACCGCACGACCTTCAGCCGCTGGGGCGAAGATTTGGCTATCCT
>JAQTXO010000400.1 GCA_028688765.1 Acidiphilium sp.
GCCGTCTTGCTCGCGCGTGTAGTAGTTCGCCACCCTCTCCCCGCTGGCCCGGTTCGGGGCGGGGGTGCCCCCGGCTCCGACATCGAGGGTGGGTTTGATTTCATTGTCGTAGTAGGCCGCGACGGTGGCGCCGTTGCTGTCGGCCGATATCTTCCGAACGCCCAGCATGTCATTCGGCCGGAATGCGGTTGATCTGGCGGTCGATCTCGCGGGCCAGCCGTTCCGGCAGTTCCTCGAGCCGCACCATGACCCTGGTGGACAGTTCGGTCATGCGGACCATCTGGTTTTCGATCTGCTTGATCAGGGTGGCGAGCAGCTTGGCCAGGCTGTCGTCGCCGTCGTTGTCCTTCTGTGCGACCGCCGCAAAAATCCGGGTCAAGATCTCGCCTTGCTGGTCGAGGACGTCGGAGACGTCTCTGACGGTTTCGTGGACACCGGAGATGCCGGTCAGGATGGCCGTTGCGGTTTCGGTCTGGCCTTGCGACAGGGCGGTCAGGGCGCTCTGGATCGCCCTTTGCTGGATATCGTCCATGGTTCGTTCCTTTCGGTACGAGAGGCGGGCGACCGCGGGTGATGCCGTGATCGCCCGCTCCTGCTCAGGTCTGGCTGGAGGGAGACTCGGGGTCAGTTGGTCTGGACCGTTGGAGTGCCTCGTCCCAATGCCGCTTCAGTCGCGTCACGACCTCTATGGCCATATCGATATCGATCGTAACGGCGTTGACGATCTGACGCAGCGGGTGGGTGTGATCCCTGAAAGCGGGGTCCTTTTCCCATTCGCGTCGCATCTTCTCCAGAGTCCGGCAGTAATCGGCCATTATCTTCGAACTTTCTTCGAGCCAGAGGATCTTGTTTATCTTGTCGGGGTCAGCAGCTCCGATGAGATCGTCGACCGCCGGGAAGCGCCTTTGATCGGGTGGCGGGAACGGTCCATGCTGCCGGCGGGGGTCGAGGCCCATGAGATCTTGCATGACATCCTCAATGGTCACGCCTTTTTCGTTCGTCGGCACATCCCGTAAATGAGCCTGGTCGACCTTCGTCGATTCCAAACTACCACTCGACACTCCCCCTGACGCTGTACCGTTGGGCGTCGTCCGGGCATCTTTGCCGGTACGGCGCGTTTCTGGAACGACGGTGTCGGTGATCCATCGCCGGATGAGACGGCCATTCGGTTTTTGGTCGCTCCAGATGGCGTGGCAGCACCCGCTGACCGAAACTGTCATGAGTGTGCTGGGACCATCAAGGGTACTCAAAGTATGAGTACCCCTTTCGTCGTCATCGACCGCTTTGATCAAGCCTTTGTCCGTCGAGTAGCCGAGGATTTCGGCGATATCGGCTGCGACCAGCCAGACCAAAAAGTTGTCATTGATGGCGCGGATCGCACGGCCTTCGTAGTCGAAGACGACCGGCTCGAAGACCGGTCCGGGTGCCTCTGATTGGGCGGTATGCTCAGACATAGTATGCTCCTGGGTGTTGAGATCGTTCGATTTCCGCGTTCCACCGGCCTGTGATGGGCCGGCTTCTGGCGGAAAACCCGTGAGGGTCGGAACGGAGTGTGCTGAGCCGTAGTGCAAGTGCGTATCGCAAAATCAGCTTGGGATCGGTTAATTCGATCACAAGTTCGCGATTAGGTTTAGCGTAGTGCGGCCGACGTCGCCGGCGAGCCGTTATTGGATAGTTTTTGGTTTTTCGTCAGTTGAGAGATCGCTCTTCTTATCTGAATGCTCGCGGATGAAGTCATAGAAAGCCTGGAGAGTTTCCTCGTCCCCGCACATCCCAGTACGAAGATATGCTGTCCGTTTTAAGCCTTCCATGATCGGGAGAAGGTGATTGTAGACCTCGCTCAGAATAGGGCTGGCAATGTCTCTGTCCTGGGGTAGTCCGTGCAGGCGCAAATCGCTCTCGACGGCATTTTCGCAGATTTCTGCCACCTGCGTCAGATGGTGCCTGGTCCTGGAGAGTTCCTGTTCAGTGTGGGCTAATTGCTCGGCGACGGCCCGCACGTGCGAACCCATATTCCGGACGGCTTGACTAGTCTGGGCAAATAAGGCACGATTTTCTTCATTGATCGAACCCAAGTAACGCCCGGTCCGACGGATTTCCGGCAAAACTTCCTTGGTAACCCATCGGGTAAATTTTCTCGCGAGGGCTTTGTTGCTCCGAATGGTGGCAAGATAGAGACCACTTTCGGCGAGGAGGTTCATAGTCTGGGGTCCTCCGGGGGTGTCGGTTTTAGATACACCCTTTTCATCGGGATCGAGTTGCTCGATGAACTGTCGCGAGTTTTCTATTTCGAGAATTTCGCAAACGTCTTTCGCCACAAACCAGAAAGTATCGCCATCTCGATATGCACGCAGTGGTTTGTCCACAAAGGTGAACGTGGTGAGTTCGCCTCTGATTTCGGCTTTGGATTTTGTGCTGTCGGCTGACATATCTACGCTCCTATGCGTTGAAATCATTCACTTTCCGCTGTTTCATCGATCCACGCTGGATCAGCATTCTCGCGGAAAACCCTCCTGGGTCGGGACGGAGCGTGAAGAGCGCTATTGCAAGTGCGAATCGCAAAGTCGGCTTTGGACGGGCAAAATTGATCACAACTCCGCGATTAAAACGGGTATGGCGGGGGCTGATAATGCGACGATCTCCTGGCCCGAAAGCCCCTCTGAAAGCTCACGAACCTGCGAGATTTGATCAATCGGTTTTAGTGATCAATTCGCGCGCGCCGAGGGTGCATTGGTGTATGAGGAAAAATCGGATTTCCTTCATCTACTCCTGTAAAGGGACAGAATGAGACGGGAAGGGGACCGAACGCATCCGGGATGCCACGTCTATTCTCACCTAAGCAGGCTTAGAGGAATAATACCAAAGGTATCGCTACAAAATTGATATAACGTATAGCGATAGCTAGAACTGTATGCCGAATTATGAGAGATTGTAGTTGCTGCAAAACTGATGCGGGCGGCTCTGAGGCCGCCCTTGTCCGGTCATGGTCTGGGGGAGGGTGGGGCGGCTGGTGCCGCCCCGTTGTGGTGTCAGTGTGCCACCCGCATCTGCTTCCACCATGCGATACGATCCTCGCGGCTGGCATTGGCCAGTTTCAGGAGGATGTGACCATGGCAGGGGAGGGGTGAGCAGTAGCAGACCAGATCGCGGTCTTTAAGTTCGTCGATCGACTTCAATAGGTCGTTCTGCCGGGAGAGCCAATGCTCATGCCTGGCGATGACATCCTCGCGGCTCCCATCGCGACCGATGATAAGGGGGTTTCCCCATTTCGATCCTCTGCCGATGTAAACCGCATCGGCGGGGAGCGCGCGGGCGTAGGTCTTTTTATTCAGAACGCGGTAGGTGCGGGTCGGTTGGAGGGGGGCGCGTTCGGTCTGGGGTTGTGCGGCGCGATCTGCGGCGAGGGCGTAGGTTTCGAGGTCGAGATAGCGTTCGGTGGCGTTCAAGTCCTGCCATTCGAGGATATCAACGGGGGACCATTCCGGGCGTTCTGCCGGGGGGAGGCCATGGGCGGCGCGGTCGGCATCGAGGCGGGCGTAGAGGGTTTCGATTTCGCGCAGTTCTGATCTTTTCAACCGGGCGCGGGCGAGGCGGCGGAGGTAGTG
>JAQTXO010000401.1 GCA_028688765.1 Acidiphilium sp.
CGCGAACCGCATCAGCGCATCGCTCCGTACCTCGATCGGCTGCCGCCCGTGCGCCAGTGCCACCCGGTCGCCGAACCGCTCGGCCAGCGCCTGAAAACGCAGTTCCGCAGCAGCGATATCGAGCATCTCGCTTTCCGAAACCAGCGGACATACCCAGTAAACCCGCCCGCCCTGACCGATCATCCGCTCGATCGCCTCGATCACCTCCGGCATCTTGCCCACCGGATGCAGCGAGGTGCGGATCGGGGTGCGCCCGGCGGGCTTGTCCGTGATCCGGCTGATCGTCATTTCGCCCCAATGCGACAGCAGCAGCGTGCGCGGAATGGGTGTCGCGGTCATCACCAGCATATCGGTCGCGGTCCCCTTGGCGCCCAGCGCAAACCGCTGATCGACCCCGAACCGATGCTGCTCGTCCACCACCGCCAGACCCAGATCATGAAACGCGACCGATTTCTGGAAAATCGCATGGGTGCCGATCACGATCGGAATCGTTCCATCGGCAATCCCCGCCAGCGTCCGCCGCCGCTCGGCCGCCTTGAGCGATCCGGTCAGCAACGCCACCGGCACCGGGCAAAGTCTCGAAAGCGTCGCGAAATGCTGGCGCGCCAGAAGCTCGGTCGGGGCCAGCAGCGCCGCCTGCGTCCCCGCTGCCACCACCCGCAGCATCGCGAGCACGGCCACCAGCGTCTTGCCCGAGCCGACATCGCCCTGAAGCAGCCGCAGCATCCGGTGCGGTGCGGCCAGATCGGCATCGATCTCGGCCAGCACCGCCGCCTGAGCCGGCGTCGGCTGGTAGCCGAACCGGGTGAGGGCGGTCTGCCGCAAATCCTCTCCGCCCGAAAACGACCGGCCCGGTCGCCTGCGCCGGCGTCGGCGGATCAAGGCGAAGGCAATCTGGCGCGCGAGCAGTTCGTCATACGCAAGGCGCCGCGCCGGCTTGTCATCGGGGATATCCGCGGGCGCCTGCAAAGCGCGCAGAGCGACACCGAATCCGGGCCATCCCTCTTTTCGCAACACCCCGGCCTGCTGCCATTCCGGCAGATCCGGCAACCGCGCGAGGGCGCCGTTCATGGCGCGCGCCACCACTTTCGGCACCAGCCCGGCGGTAAGCCCCCAGACCGGTTCGACCAACGGCAACCCGGCCTCATTCGCGGCAGGCACCACATAATCCGGGTGCGGCAGCGAGGCCCGGTCGTTGAACCGCTCGACCTTGCCCGAAACCGTCAGTTTCGCCCCCACCGGAAACTGAACCAGCCGCGCGGCATGGAACAGCGTGATCTCGCCGAACCCGCTGGCATCGCGGATCACCACCCGATGCGGCGATTTCGCCCGGTCGCCCTTGTCGTGACGCATCACCTCGACCGTGAAGGTGCCGACCGTTCCGGCCACCGCATCCTTGAGCAGATACCGCTCCCGCCGGTCGATGAAATGCTCCGGCAGGTGGAACAGCAGGTCGCCGATCGTCGCCCCGCCCACCGCGCGCGCCAGCAGCGCCGACAGCCTCGGCCCGAGTCCGGGCAGGCTGTCCAGCGGCGCGCGGAAAAATGCGAGCGAATCGGCAGGATCTGTCGTCACGGGCTGACAGTGGCGCGGCCCTCCTCTATATCGCAAGTCATCATGGAACCTGATCCGACCGACGCGTTGCTCCAACGCCGCCGCCGCCTGCTCTATCGCGCCACCCATCGCGGCACCTACGAGAACGATCTGGTCATCGGCGGCTTCGCCCATAAGCACATCGCAACGATGGACGAGGTTGCGCTCGATGCGTTCGAAGCCGTGATGGAACATCCGGACGCCGAACTGGCCGATTGGCTTACCGGCCGCCTGCCGATTCCGGACGATGCCGATTCCCCCATGCTCCGCAGCATCCGCGAGCAGGCCGCCGAAGTGGCGCAGAGCAAGCAGGGACGATGAGCCTGCTGACCGTCTACGGCGCGCCCGAAGGGTTCGACGCCGCGCTGATAGCCCGCCGCGCCGCAGAAGCCGGCGTCATGCTTCACATCGCGCGCGACGATGCCCGTCTCGCCCGCATCGCGGACGCTCTGGGCTTCTTTGCGCCGGATGCCGAAATCATCCGGTTCCCCGCCTGGGATTGTCTGCCCTACGACCGCGTCTCGCCCAATCCCGCGATCATGGCCGAGCGCGTCTCCGCTCTGGCGCGCCTGCTCGATCCCGCGACATCGCAGCGCATCGTCCTCACCACGATCAACGCGGCGGTCCAGCGCACCCCGCCCCGCAGCCAGTTCAAGGGGGCCAGTTTCGCCATCGCCCCGGGGGCATCGGTCGCGCCCGACGAGTTGGCGCGTTTCCTCGAACAGCACGGGTATCACCGGGTCGGCACCGTAATGGAGCCGGGCGATTTCGCGATCAGGGGCGGCATTTTCGATGTCTGGCCCTCCGGCGAATCCGCTCCGACCCGGATGGACCTGTTCGGCGACGTGGTGGAAACCCTCCGCCGCTTCGATCCGGGGACCCAGCGCAGCGGCGAGCCGGTCGCCTCGCTGGTGTTTCGCCCCGCCTCCGAACTCCCGCTCGATGCAGACTCCGTCAGCCGGTTCCGTACCGGGTTCCGCGAGGCGTTCGGCGTCGATGCCCTGAAAGACCCCACCTACCTCGCCATTTCCGAGGGCCGCCGCCAACCCGGCATGGAGCATTTCGCCCCGCTCTTCGCGGGCGCGATGGAAACCATATTCGACTACGTCCCCAACGCGGCGATCAGCCTCGACCACCAGTCCGGAGACGCCGCCGCAGCGCGCTTCGAAATGATCGCGGACCATTATCAGGCCCGTCTCGCCCCCGCCCGCCCGGGCGAACTGCCCTACCGGCCGATCAAGCCGGAATTGCTCTATTTCGAACAGAGCACCTTCACCCGGCTCCTGTCCTCGCGCCAGGCCACCGAATTCTCCCCCTTCGGCAAGCCGGATGGTGCCACAGGCGTCGAAGCCGGTGGACGCCCCGGCGCAATCCTGGCGGCGGGCCAGTCCGGTGTCTCGGTTTACGACGAATTCAAGTCGCTGGCGGTGCGTTGGCGCGAAGCCGGCCGCAAGGTGATTCTCGCCGCCTGGAGCACCGGCTCGCGCGACCGGCTCGCCGCCCTGCTGCGCGACCACGGCATGCGCTCGATCCCGATCGACAATGCCGCCGAAGCCCGGATCGCGCAGGGCGACGCCGTCCTGCTCGCCGTGCTCGGTCTCGAACGCGGCTACGTCGCCGACGATTTCGCGATCGTCGCGGAACAGGACCTGCTCGGCGCCCGCATCGCCCGTCCGCCCCGCCGCCGCCAGCGGGCCGACCAGTTCATCGCGGATGCCACCGAAATCGCCGAGGGCGATCTGGTCGTCCATCAGGAACACGGCATCGGTCGCTACGACGGGCTGGTCACCCTCAGCGTCGATGGGGCGCCGCATGACTGCCTCCGCCTGCTCTACGACGGCGACCACAAACTGTTCCTCCCGGTCGAGAATATCGACCTGCTCTCGTGCTTCGGCACCGAAACCGCCGGCGTCGGGCTGGACCGACTCGGCGGCGCGTCATGGCAGGCCCGCAAGGCACGCGCCAAAAATCGCATCCGCGACATGGCCGCCGAACTCATC
>JAQTXO010000402.1 GCA_028688765.1 Acidiphilium sp.
CCCGATGATCGATGCGGTCCTGCCGGTCCTGCAGATGGCCGGGGTCGAGCCCGATCATATCTTTTTCGACAAGTTCACCACTGCCGTCCGTTGAGCCAATCATAAACGAGGAGCGAAACCATGAGCGTTACTGAAGGCCTGTCGCCACACCAGTCGGGAGCTGCGGGATCTGCGACTTTCGCAGGCTCGGACAGCCGGAAATACAATTATTTCACGCCCAAGGGCCGGAAGGCGAGCCACTACGAGGACATGACCGTCGATGTCCAGCCCGACCCGGAGCGGTATCTCCTGCAGGACTGGATCATCAACTTCGCCGACGGCACGCCGACCTATGACAAGCGCTGGACTCACGCCAAATCCTCCAACTGGCATCAGTTCCGCGCGATCGATCAGGAATGGGAGCGCACCCATTATCAGCGCCAGTCCACCATCGTCGGCATGATCAGCAACCTGATCGAGAACGGCCGGCGTTCCGGCGCGCCCAAGCGATTCGATCGCGCCTGGCTCAAGATTCTGTCCGATCATCTCGGCGCCTACAAGCACGCCGAATTCGGCCTCGGCACCGCGACCATGCAGGCGCAGCGCTACGGCTACACCCAGATGATCAACAACGCGATCCTGACCAATTCATCCTACAAGCTGCGGTTCGCGCAGGACATCACGCTGTATCTCGGCGAAATCGCGCTCGATACCGATGGCATCGACCTTGATGCCGGCAAGATCCATTGGCTCGAAGACCCGATCTGGCAGGCGACCCGCCATGCGGTCGAGGCGATCATGGGGGCGGAGGATTATCTGGAACAGTATTTCGCGACCAATATCGTGTTCGAACCCCTGGTCGCCGAGTTGTTCCGCAGCGGCTTCATCATGCAGATGGCGGCGGCGCAGAACGATTTCATGACCCCGGCGGTGGTCTCGGCGGCGGAGGGCGACTATGAGCGCAACCTCGCCAATGCGGTCGAGCTGTTCCATATTCTGGTGCTCGATCAGGAGCATGGCGAACATAATCGCCGCCTGGTCGGTACCTGGATGCACAAGCACGGCGCGCTCGCGCTGGATGCCGCGCATCACCTGCAGCCGATCTGGTCGCAGCCGCGCGTGAAGGTGGCGCAGTTCCCCGAAGCGCTCGGTGTGGCCAAGGACCGGGTGCGCGCGATTGCCGCCGAGATTGGTTTCGACGTTCGTTCCACGCTCGATCAATAACAAGGACAGACAGACATGGCACAGGCCCATACCGCGACGATCTTCAAATCGATGAAGGACGTGCAGTTCGAGGAGACCATTTCGCACCAGTGCGGCGTGACGATGAACGACAGTGTCGAAGCCCGCGCGATCGCCGATGTGATGGCGGAGAAACCCGGTATTACCGTGACCTATCAGCCCGCCCTGATCCGGATCGACGGTGAGGGCAAGATCACGTTCAGGATGGACGAGATTTCCGAAGCGCTCGGCCGCACGATGACCCCTTATCTGTTCGAAATCTCGACCTCGACCCATTATGGGCGGATGGTCATGGTCGACGACAACACGGTGGTGTTGTTCGGCGACATGGATGAGGCGATGCAGTATATCGAATACCGGTGATCGTTCAGCCCGGTGCCCGCGAGTCCAACGGGCATCTGGCTGAATCAAGAAAGTGTTTTGCTTGTTTTTTACAAAATACAAGCGATTGCTGAACAATAATAATGAGGAAACCATGGCCAAGATGATGCTGCACGACGATGAAGCACGCGCCGCCCTCGGGCGCGGTGTCGCGCAACTGGCCCGTGCCGTGCGCGGCACGATGGGGCCGCGCGGCATGAACGCGATCATCGATCGGCCGATCGGCACGCCGCTGGTCTCGCGCGACGGGGTTTCGATCGCCGCCGAAATCGATCTGCCCTGCAAGTTCGAGAATATGGGGGCGCAGATTTTACGCGAGGTCTCGGCCCAGACCAATCTGGAGGCCGGCGATGGCACCACCACCGCGACCGTGCTGGCCGATGCCCTGGTCCAGAAAGGTCTGGCGCGGATGGCGGCAGGGGATAATGCGGTCGAGCTGGTCGCCGGGATCGAGGCGGCGGCAGAGGAGGTGATCGCGGCGCTGCGCGCCCGGGCACGGCCGCTGCGCGATGCCGCCGAAATGCGCGCGGTCGCGACCATCGCCGCCAACGATGCCGCCACCGGCGCGCTGGTGGCCGAGGCGATCGAGCGGGCGGGGCCGCAGGGCATCGTGACGGTCGAGAACAGCGCCACCGTCGCGACCCTGCTCGATGTGGTGGACGGCATGGGCTTCGACCGGGGCTATATTTCGCATCATATGGTCACGGATGTGGAGCGGATGCAGGCGGTGCTCGACGATCCGTTGATCCTGATGACCGATTTGAAGATCACCACCCCAGCCGAGATCGAGCAGATCCGCGCCATCGTGGGGGCAAGCAATCAGCCGTTGCTGGTCATTGCCGAGGAAGTCGCCCCGGCGGCGGTGGTGGCGCTCCTGGCAGATCGGGCCGGCGGCGCGCCGGTCGCCGCGATCCATCCGCCGGAATACGGCCATTGGCGCAAGGCGATGCTCGAGGATATCGCGATCATCACTGGTGGCCGGGTGATCGCGCGGGATCTGGGCGGGACTATCGCGAACGCCATCCGCACCGATCTCGGCAGCGCGCGGCAGGTGCGGGTCGGCGCCAACATGACGTTGATTTCCGGCGGCGGCGGCGATGCCGCGGCTATCGCGGCAAGGCGGGTGCAGGTGCGGCGGCAGCTTGAACTGGCACCGAACGACATCGATCGCGACAAGCTGGAGCAGCGTCTTGCGAAACTATCGGGCGGCACCGCGACGATCATGGCCGGCGGGGCGACGCCGGTGGCGCAGAAACGCCACGCCCAACTGATCGAGGATGCGCTCGCCGCCGCTCGTGCCGCGATCGCCGAGGGGGTGGTGGCCGGTGGCGGGACGGCACTCGCCCAGATTTCACCAACGCTCACCACCAACGCAAAACTGCTGAACGGCGCCCGGGCCGGGGCGCTGCTGCTGCGCGATGCCCTGACCGCCCCGCTCGCCGCGATCGCCACCAATAGCGGTTTCAACGGCGAGGACATGGTCGCGCGGGTGATCGGCTCCATTCAGGGCACCGGTCTCGATGCCCGCACCGGCACGATGGTGGCGATGGAGGCCGCCGGGATCATCGACCCGGTGCTGGTCAGCATCAGCGCCCTGCGCAACGCGGTTTCGGTGGCATCGTTGATCTTGACCACGCATACCTTGATTGCCGACCGGCCAGAGTATCACGACCCGACATCGGGTCCGGCGCTGGGCGGTGGCGCGGAATTGCTCGGGAGGGCATGATCGGGGGTAAATTTGCCGAACCGGCGGATCATCGAAATGGGCGAGCACGACACGGCGCCGGCGGCTGACCCGATCGCCTGCGGCGAGGCACTGCCGGATCGGCAGACGATGTGGGCGTGGGAGCGGTTTCTGACCGGCGAGCCGGAGGCGGCGATCCCGCTCGGCAATGTCGTCATCTCGTCCTGGCAGCGCAGCCTGGCACGTGGCGTCAACCCGAGCGGCCGGGAAGCGCCCATCGCGGCGCGGGGCGATACGATCCTTG
>JAQTXO010000403.1 GCA_028688765.1 Acidiphilium sp.
ACCGTCATGCCAGATCGCCTTGATCAACGATCCGCTGCGTCCCCGGAAGAAGAAAACGTCACCGCAGAATGGCTCCCGGCCCAGGCCTTGCTGCACCTGCAACGCGAGACCCCTCATCCCGCGACGCTTATGTGGTGCACCACATAAGCGTCGTTATGCGGCGCGCATGATTATGTAGAGTCCTAAGCCGGCGACGCGGGGACCGCTTGGAATCCGGCCCCCTTTGCTCAGCATAATTTTTGGTGTTGCCGCTGCCCCGTGAGCATGGCGATAACCTTGTCCGGCGGTCTGAACTTGCCTGGCTGTAGCGTCGGCCCGCCGGCGGCTCCCAATGCTTCGAGTTTTTCGGTGGGGTCTGCGCGCAGGTAGGCCTCGGTGCTTTGGAGGCTGGCATGGCCCAGCCACAGGGCTACTTTCCGAACGTCGTGCGTGGCCTGCAGCATATGCATTGCGCAACTATGACGCAGAACATGAGGTGTTACTCGCTTGGTCGCGACGGACGGTAGGCGCAGGGCGGCGGTGGCCACATGCTTGTCGAGGATGTATTCGAATCCGGATCTGGTCATGGCCCGGCCGGCGGCGTTGAGAAATAGCGCCCCATCTTGCTGCTGCTGACGGACAGCAAGCCAAGCCCGGAGCGCGACCACGCTCTCCTTCCACAGTGGAAGCACGCGCTCCCGACGACCTTTGCCCATCACGTGGATCGTACAAGGATTTTGCAGATCGAGTTGATCTAGGCATAGTCCGACCAACTCCGAGACGCGCAGTCCGGCCGCAAAGGCGAGATGGAGCATCGCACGGTCTCGGGTGCCGGATAGAGTCTTGGGATCCGGCGCGTTGATCAGGGCCTGAATCTCCGCCCGGGTCAGCGAAGCGACCAACGCTTCGTCGGTTTTCTTCATCGGGATCGCGCGGACCCGAAGCGATTGATCGAGACAGGCTGGCACACGATACTCGATGAATCTGAAGAACGACCTGATCGCCGCCAATCGAGCATTGCGGGATCGCGCCGTGTTGCCGCGATCCTGTTCGATGTGATCGAGGAATGCCAGGATCATCGGTACACCGATGTCCTCGACCTCCAACCGCGACGGCCTCTTGTGAAGTCGCCGCGCCGCGAATATCACAAGAAGTTGAAAGCTGTACGCATAAGCATCACAGGTGTGAGGACTGGCGCCCTGATCGCGTGGCAGGTGCTCGCCGAGAAACAGGGATAGGGGTGGTGCGAGCGCGGTCATATCACACCTGTCCGGCCGAAGTCTTCACCGGCATCGGCGATCTGTGCCATCAGGCCGGGCGTGGCCTGAAGATACCAATAGGTATCGCTGACGTGGGCGTGACCGAGATAGGTGCTGAGAGCGAGGATGTGGCGCGATACAGCGTCGTCATCGCATGGACACTGTTCGAGCGACCGCACGGCGAAGCTATGTCTCAGGTCGTGGATGCGCGGCCCCGACTGGCCGGGCCCGCCCCGCAACCCGATCTTGCGCGAGATCTGGCGGAACAACGCGCTGACGGTATCATAGCAAAGCGGAGTTCCGGCGTTAGATACGAACAGGACAGCGGCGCACGTGCTGATCGGCAGGCGGGCCGAGAGATACCGATCAATCGCGGCGCGCGTCGTAGGATGCAGCGGAATTAGTCTGCTCTTCTTGAACTTGGTCTTGTTGATGATCAGGCCGTCGTCGGTGACATCGGAGAGCCGCAAAGCGAGAGCTTCCGATATCCGCATGCCGGTCGCGGCGAGTAAGCCGAGCAGCGTGACGTATGTAAGCGGTCGAAGCGTGGCGGCGGGCCCAAGCGAAGCCGCCTGCTGCATCAATTTGCCAATCTCTTCGGCGGAATAAATGTATGGCTTTGTCCGCCGAAAGATGCCTCGACCGAGCGCGTCAGCGGCGGGCACCTCGTGGCCGCCGTCCTCGGCGTGCATAGCGATAGCAAATCGACGCACCGTAAGAAGCCGGTTGCGTCGCTGCTCGGGGGAGGGCGCCTCGACTGCCCACGCGATTACCCGATTGCTCTTGATAAAGTTGTCGCCGTGGCGCTCCGCGTAAGCCACGAACATGCGCAACAAGATGCGCTGCGTCCGGAATTTGAAGCCCAGTACCTCATGAAGCGCGACATGACGGGAAAGATCATCGCTCAGCATGCCACATCTCCCGGCCAGGGCTGCGCGACCTGCATCAGCATGTTCAGATCAACCTTGGCGTAAACGGTTGTGGTGTCCAAAGACCTGTGACGCAGAACGGCGCCCACTGATTGGAGAGTTGCGCCTCCGCGGAGCATATGTGTCGCCGCCGAGTGCCGTAGCAGGTTGGCGCCGTGTGATGGGGGATTGTCGATGCCGGCACGCTTCAAAGCCAGAGCGACGATGTGGGAAACCGTGGGGGACGATGCGAATGGCCGAAATGGCGCATTTGACCTCAAGAACAGGCGGTCGCTATCGACCAAAGGGCGCGCGCCATCGAGATAGCCGAGCACGGCGTCGCCGGCGTCCTGGGGCATGGGAAGACGGGTCTCGCGGCGTCCCTTGCCCTTCACCCGCAACGTCGCTGAAGACCAATCGATGTCCCCCAGGCGCATCTCTAGAATGTCGCCTGCGCGCAGTCCCAGGCGCGCGAGGAGGAGCAGAATAGCTCGATCGCGGACGCCTCGCCCGGTACGAAGGTCACAAGAAGCAACCAGCCTCTCGACCTCATCGGGCGACAGATAGCGCGGCAATGATGAGAGTCGCCATTGGGGAATGTGTGGCACGGCGTGTTCAAGCCCCGGCCGACAAAGATCGGCGGAGGCCAGAAAGCGCAGATATCCACGCAGGGCGGTCGTCATTGTCTTCATGTACGGTGCCGAGCAACGCTCAGCTTCATGTATGATGGCAATCTTGATCATTGCCGGACCGTATGCGTGCGGTTCTGACCCCAACGAGAGAAGCAGGCGCGTGACCATCCTGCCATGCCGCGCTGCTGTACGCCCGCAAATGCCTCGATTGCGCGTGAGCCAATCTTGGTAGTCGCGGACGAGTGGATCGACAGGGGCGGCGACAACTTTGTCCAACAGCTTGATAACGCCGCGTCTCCCAAGAAAATCGATGAAGCGATGAACGCGCCTCAGATACTTGCCCGAGCGCGGCGTGGCAGGTCGATACCCGCCGCATCGGCAACGATGCGTCTTGAAGCGACCAAACGACCCATCACCGACATCATCGAGCCCGATGTTGTCGATCGCGAGCCAAGCCGCAAAATGGCGAGCGCAATCCGCGTAATTGCCGACAGTCAGATCCGTGTGGCCCAGCGATCTAAGCTCGTCTGCAAATGCAGCGACCCATGGGGCGAGGTCGCCGGCCTCCATGGTCCGTGGTGCCCTGGCCAACCTTTCAACGATGTTCATGACTTCTCTCCGTGCGCCGGATTGGCGCTGGAGATAGCCTAGATTATGCCGAGACCCCGTCATGATTGAGATGACCATCATGCTGAAATCATTCGATAAGCTTTGCGTCGCCGGCTTAGGACTCTACATAATCAGGCGCGCCGCATAACGACGCTTATGTGGGGAGCATAAGGATCTGTGGGGTATGAGCGAGATCGGGTAAT
>JAQTXO010000404.1 GCA_028688765.1 Acidiphilium sp.
CGTGGGGGGTCAAGGGATCATTAATAATATTATGGCACTACAAATAAAAGCAAAACATAAAGTATGCAATATCAATATGTTACGCGGTTTCGTTGCAAATTATAATCGTTTTTGTGCTAAAGATGGGTTAGGTCCGGATCATTAAAATGTGAGACTTGTGCGCAAGAGTTAGGGAATCTGCACTAACTCTGGCCGACTGTTGAACCCGATTGTGCGCTGCAGGAAACGTAATGATCTGGAAGGGAGGCTTTCCGTTACCGGCAAGGGGTTGCCCGAAAATGAGGCATATATTGCAGTTTTCTGGTGCTGGTTAGTCTGGGTGCCATCAGAAGTTAATAAATGACCGTGAAGTTTTTCTTGCTTTGCAGCATCGGGTCAGTTATCTGGAAACCATAAATTAAGTTTTTGGAGGCTTCCCGATGAGTAGTTCCGTTACGGTTGTAGGCGGTGTCAACAACGCGACGATTTCCGGCACCGTCAGTGTCCCGGTATCGGGCCTTTCGACATCCGCATTGACCAGCCTGCAATCGTCGCTGAGTGCTCTCAGTATCAGCGTGGCTGGTGGAACTGAAGGTCTGACCAACAGTGATCTCGCGAACGGTTCGGTCTACGGATCCACGGTCTCCGGAACCGGCAATCTCCTCGTCCTTTCCAACACCGATTCGGTGGGGGCAACGACGGCGGGTTCGGTTTCGAATGTCGTCGGTGTATCGAGTATCTACAGTTCAGTTGTGGTGCAGGCTCCCGGCGCATTGACGCTCAATGGCAGTGGCGCGACTACCACCAACTATCTTCTCGGGGCATCGAGTAACGTCGATCTCTTCACCGGCACTGGTATGAACAGTGTTGTCGCGGCCGGTGGGACTGATACAATCAATATGCTCGGTACCACTGCCGTAACGGTGAGCGCCGGAGACGACACCGTCAAGACATATGCCGGTTCGAACACAGTCGTCGCGACAGGTTCTGCCTCGGTCTACGCGGGAACACCGATCGGCTATGCCGGCAGTGTCGATTTCATCAACGGCTCTGTTGCCGGCTCGATGAATGCCGGTGCTGGTAAGGCCACGGTATTTGGCGGTAACGGCGGCGGCACGTTCATCGGCGGTACCTCTGGCAGCAACTCGCTGGTCGGCGGCAACGGCAGCGTCTTCCTTGTCGGCGGCGGCAACAATGACACATTGGTGGCCGGCGGCGGTGGCGCGACAAGCTCGAGCGGCGCCAACTATCTCTTCGCCGGTGCGGGCAACGAGACTCTCATGGCGACGTCGGTTACGGGCACAAATCTTTTCTCCGCGGGTAGCGGTTCTGACGTTATGATGGGTTCCGGTAAGGACACCCAGTATTTCTTCGGGTCTACTGGTTCGGCAACCATGGCCGGCTCGACCATGACGGGTTCGTCGAACATCTTTTTCTTCGGAACCTCCGGCAATTCCGGCGGCAACGACGTGATCACGAATTTCGGCAAGACCAGCCAACTCTTCGCGGTCGACGGCACCAACATTGCCGCGATCACTCAGGTTACCACAAGTGGCTCGCCGGGAGCGCTGGTCACTCTGAGCGACGGTACGCACATCACCCTTACCGGTGTTTCGGCTGCGAGCATCCAAGGCTCGATCGGTACAAGTTCGATCGCCTGATCTCTGAACTCGATATAACGGCAAAACCCGGGACATCGTCCCGGGTTTTTTTATGGTCACGGATCAACGCGTCGATACGTTGCGCGCCGGATCATCACTTCCGCAACGCCATCTTGATCGGACCTTCACTACGACCGTGAACGAATTGATCGACCATAGGGTTGCCGCTGTTCATCACCGACGCGGCATCGCCTTGCCAGATCAATTTACCGTCGAGCAGCATGGCGATCCGATCGCCGATCCGAGCCGCGCTCGCCATGTCATGGGTGATCGCAATCGAGGTGGATCCGAGCCGCTTGACGCAATCGACGATGAGGCCGTCGATCACCGCGCCCATGATCGGGTCGAGACCGGTGGTCGGTTCGTCGAAAAACATGATCGAGGGTTCGGCTGCGATCGCACGGGCGAGGGCAACCCGCTTCTGCATGCCCCCCGAAAGTTCGGCGGGGGAAAGATCGCCCACGCTCGCATCGAGCCCGACTTGCGAGAGCACCCGTGCCGCGACAGTACGCGCTTCCGAACGGGTCACCTTGCCCCGGGCCAGAAGCCCGAACGCAACGTTCTCCCATACCGTGCGACTATCGAACAAGGCGCCGTTCTGAAACAACATGCCGATCTGATCACGCAATACCCGGGCACGCGCCGGCTTCGCCTTCAAGACGTCTTCGCCGTCGATCAGGATCTCACCCGCATCCGGCCGGATCATGCCCAGAATGCATTTCAGAAGCACGGATTTTCCCGTGCCGGACCCGCCGATGATAACCATGCCGGTCCTCGGCATTACATCAAGGTCGATGCCATCGAGCACGCGTTTGGCGCCGAAAGCCTTTTTCAGGCCGCGAATGCGAATTTTTGGTTGATTTGCGGGGGATTGGCTCATGGCGCGATTGACGCCTCCAGTTTGAGGTCCGGTGCGCGCTGACACGATCGTCGCGTGAGCGGCATAAAGATGGGTTGATCGCCGTCGGTGATGACTATGCTCAGGGGGTGAAGAAGGCTTGGGTCAAGACATAATCGAAAGCAAGAATCATGATAGACGCGGAGACCACGGCGGCGGTGGTCGCGCCGCCGACGCCTTGCGCACCACCGCGTGAGCGATAGCCATGGAAACATCCCATCAACGCGATGATGAAGCCGAACACGGCTGATTTGATCAATCCCGAAACAACGTCCGCCGCTTTAAGATAGCTCAACGTATCCTGCAGATACGCGGTCGGGTCGAAGCCGAGCCGCACCGTTGAGACCAGAAAGCCGCCTGCCACCCCCAGAATATCGGCGACGACAACCAGCAACGGCAGCGCGATCACGCCGGCGAGGAGTCGTGGTGTCACAAGGTAACGCATCGGATCAGTCGAAAGCGTCGAGAGCGCATCGATCTGGTCGGTGACGCGCATGGTACCCAGTTCGGCTGCCATGGCGGAACCGGCGCGGCCGGCGACCATCAACCCGGCCAAAACCGGTCCAAGTTCCCGCGTAAGCGACAAGACGACGACGCTTGCGATCACACTCGAACTGTCGAAGCGGGAGAACCCGACATAGCTCTGCAGAGCCAGTACCATACCCGTGAACACAGCGGTCAGCGCCACCACGGGCAGGCTGAAAAAACCGATCTCCATCAAGGCCCGCCCGAAATTACGCAAATAGAATGGCGGGCGAAATAAGCCTGCCAGCGCCGCGACAGTGAATATCGCCAGTTCGCCAAGCAGAGTGATGATGGAAAGGACAAATCGGCCGAGCGTGGCCACCGGATCGAGCACGAGGTTCATGTCTTGATTATACCGATTTTGCGACGCGCCGATAGCGGCGCCCCAGGCTGGTCAGAATCTCGTAGCCGATCGTGCCGGCTTCGGTCGCGATGTCGTCGATTCCGTGGTTGGGACCGATCAACTCGATAGCGTCGCCCACGGAGATATCCGGATAATCGGTGACATCGAATGT
>JAQTXO010000405.1 GCA_028688765.1 Acidiphilium sp.
GTATCCCTATCTGGCCACGATCGCCCACCGCAAGACGGTATCGAAGCCCGTCAGACGCAGCCCCGGCAGATCACAGACTCGACGGACAGGAACGATGCTGACCCAACCCAATGCCACAAGATGACAAGTTGACCGGTGCTGGCAACGATGTCCTCGACCACAACAATCAGATTGAGTGATCATTCTCAGCTGGCCCACACTGTTCGTTGGGTCGCGCTTTGAGCTAAACGTGGGCGATGAATTCCGATGACCCGGATTTACCATGAATGATTTGCCCTCGGATCGTGCGGCAGGCGCCGGTGCCGACGATGATCCTGTCGATGGTCGCGCAGTCCTTCAGGATTGGCAGGAACTCTGGCAGAGCGAACTTCGCGGGATCCGGGAGGATAGGGAGATCGGCGAGTTTTGGACACAATGGATGACATTTTGCTGGGCGTCTTTCGCAGGAGGCTCGATCAGCGAGCGGCACGATGGGTTTGAATACGGCGACCGGCGAGACCGTCGCGCGGCGGGGGCCTCGGCCGCTGCTGCTGCACCTGATGCTGGCGTCCCTCCCCTCACCTCCCTCGCCGAACGGGTTGCTGCGCTGGAGGCACGCCTGGCAGAACTGGAAACCAGGTCAGGATCTACCTGACTTCACGTCCTGTCTGGGCGATCAAGTGCCCGGACAGCTCGATGATGGCCTGATTGCAGCGATCGCCACCTATCGTCGGCATCCTTACCAACGAAGCGTCGAGGATCCTCCGGTCATCTGGCGTGAGGGGGGCTCGCGACTTCTGGATTATGGTGGCAGCGGGCCCGCAGTTCTGTTCGTACCCAGCCTGATCAACCGCGCTTATATATTTGATCTTGCACCAGAATCGTCATTTCTAAGATATCTGGCGGCACACGGCGTCCACCCGATGCTGCTCGATTGGGGCTGGCCGGATCAGGATGAAAGAAATTTCAATCTCACCGACTACATTGAAGGCCGACTGGGACGGGCCATTGCCGCCTGCCCTCCCCCCATCATTCTAGCCGGATATTGCATGGGTGGATTGTTCGCTCTCGCAGCTGCTTCCCGGCGACCGGATCAAGTGAGTGCCCTGGCTCTGCTGGCAACGCCGTGGGATTTTCATGCCGACGCCCCCGGCATGGCCCCATTAGCCCGCGGGGTGCTGAATGTACTTGCACCGATCATGCATTCGACCGGCACGCTTCCGATCGATGCCATTCAGGGCCTTGTCGCCATGATCGATCCCCACGCGGTACATACGAAGTTTCGAAGTTTTGCGAAACTTGATCCGAATTCAGCAAAGGCGATACGTTTTGTAGCGCTGGAGGACTGGCTGAACGACGGCGTTCCTCTGGCCGCGCCCGTCGCGCGCGAAACGCTCGACGGATGGTATTCACGAAATACGCCACAACAGGGTCGATGGTTCGTGGCAGGTTTGCCGGTCGCACCCGCGACCATCCAAATCCCGACGCTCGTGGTGATCCCCAATCGGGATCGTCTGGTGCCGCCTTCGTCGGCATCGGCTCTTTTGCCGCTCATTCCGCATGCCGAGGTGCTCAGCCCCAATGCCGGCCACATCGGCATGATCGCGGGGGCCGGAGCACCGCATTCCTTGTGGCAGCCCTTCTTGAATTGGGTGACAAGCCTGTAGCGGTGAGCCGATAACACCGGTATGTTTCGGTGCACGTCGATCGATAAGGAGCAAGTTATGGACGACATCGTAATTGTGGCGGCTGCGCGGACGCCGGTCGGCAGTTTCAATGGTGTTTTTGCCAATACGCCCGCTCATCAACTGGGTGAAGTTGCGATAAGGGCCGCGATCGAACGAGGCGGGCTCGATGCGAACGATATCGACGAAGTCATACTTGGTCAGGTCCTGACCGCCGGAGCAGGGCAAAATCCGGCGCGGCAAGCAGCGCTCAATGCGGGGCTGCCCGAGCACACGACGGCGTTCGGCATCAATCAGGTATGCGGCTCAGGCTTGCGGGCCGTGGCGCTTGCGGCGCAGCAGATCATGTCTGGTCAAAGCGGTATCGTGCTTGCGGGCGGCCAGGAGAGCATGTCAATGAGCCGGCATTGCGCGCATCTTCGCAGTGGCACCAAGATGGGCGATGTCAAATTCGTCGATACCATGATCGTCGATGGTCTGTGGGATGCCTTCAATCAGTTCCATATGGGCACCACGGCTGAAAACGTCGCCCGCCATTATCAGATCAGCCGGAGCGAGCAGGATGAGTTGGCGCTGGCATCGCAACAAAAAGCCTCCGCGGCGCAGAAGTCTGGCCGGTTTCGGGCGGAGATCGCGCCCGTGACGTTGTCGGGACGCAAGGGCAATGTCGTGATCGAAGATGATGAATATATCCGCCATGACTCGTCTGCCGAGGCGATGGCACGGCTCAAGCCGGCTTTCAGCAAGGACGGCACTGTAACCGCCGGAAATGCATCCGGGCTGAACGATGGGGCAGCCGCCCTTATCCTCATGTCCGCGCAAGAGGCACAGAAACGTGGCCTGACGCCGCTGGCCAGGATAGCGAGTTTTGCGACGGCCGGGGTCGATCCGGCGATGATGGGCACCGGGCCGATCCCGGCATCGCAGCGGGCATTGGAGCGTGCGGGCTGGAAGGTCGATCAACTCGACCTCATCGAGGCAAACGAGGCCTTTGCCGCCCAGGCCTGCGCGGTGAACAAGGCGCTGGCGCTCGATCCGACCAAGGTCAACGTGAATGGAGGGGCGATCGCGATCGGTCATCCGATTGGCGCATCGGGGGCGCGTGTGCTGGTCACTCTCGTTCACGAACTGCAGAAACGTGATGCACATAAGGGGCTCGCCACCTTATGTATCGGTGGCGGTATGGGTGTTGCGATGTGCATCGAGCGTTGATGTGATGCGAAAGGTGTTTGCCACGGCGACCGAGGCGCTCGCCGATGTATTACGGGACGGTATGACCATACTTTCGGGCGGTTTCGGCCTTTCGGGAGTGCCGATGTCCCTGATCGAGGCCATCCGTTCCTCCGGCGTGCGGGATCTGACCATCGTATCGAACAATGCGGGAACCGACGGCGTGGGTCTCGGCATGTTGTTGGAATCACGCCAGGTACGGCGGATGATTTCGTCCTATGTTGGAGAAAATGCCACGTTTGCCCGCCAATATCTTGCCGGTGAACTCGAAATCGAATTCAATCCCCAAGGCACGCTGGCCGAACGCATCAGGGCGGGCGGAGCAGGAATTCCGGCGTTTTTCACCGCCACCGGCTTCGGCACCGCCGTGGCGGAGGGCAAGGAAACGCGGGAGTTCGACGGCCGGCATTTCGTCATGGAGCGGGGTATCGTTGGCGATCTTGCGATCGTGCATGCATGGAAGGGAGATACCGAAGGCAATCTGGTGTATCGCAAGACAGCGCGGAACTTCAATCCGATAATGGCCACGGCGGCGCGCATGACGGTCGCCGAGGTCGAACACCTTGTTCAGCCGGGGGATATCGATGGTGACCACGTGGTAACGCCTGGTATTTTCGTCAAACGGATCGTAGTCCTCGATCATGTCGAAAAGCGGATCGAACAACGCACTGTGCGCAAGC
>JAQTXO010000019.1 GCA_028688765.1 Acidiphilium sp.
TGCTTTGCTTGCCTTCCCTGTTCAACATGGATGAAGCGCCGATTGCCCCGTAACGAAGCGCTGGATTTCCGCCGCGATCATGCTGGTGGCGATGCGGACGTTTTCGAGCGATGCGCCGGCGATGTGCGGGGTGAGGGTTAAGTTGGGCAGGTCGAGCAGGGGTGAGGCATTCGGTAGTGGTTCGGTATCGTAGCAATCGAGGGCGGCACCGCCAAGATGGCCTGATTGCAGGGCGGCGGTAAGGGCGTTCGTGTCGATGATGGCGCCGCGAGTGGTGTTTATGACGATGGCCCCGCGCTTCATGGTCGCGATGGTGGCCGCGTTAATCATGTTGGTGGTCTCGGGGGTCACGCGGGGGTGCAGGGTGATTACATCGGCTGCGGCGAGCAGGGTTTCGAGCGAAACCAGGACGATACCGGCCTCGGCGTCCTCGGCGGAGAGGGTGGCGTAGGGGTCGGCAACGATGATCCGACATCCGAACGGGGCGAGCAGCTTGACCACGCGGCGGCCGATCTGGCCGTAGCCGACGATGCCGACGACGAGTTCGCGGAGTTCGCGCCCGGTGCGGTCGGCGCGGTAGAGGTCGCCGCGCCAGTGCCGGGCACGCATGGCTTCGTGGGCGAGGGTGATCTGGCGGGTCTGGGCGAGGATGCACCCGATAGTGAATTCCGCGACCGCACTTGCATTGCGGCCAGGGGTATTGACGACGCGGATGCCCCGCGCGGCGGCAGCGGCGCGATCAATGTTGACCGGGCCGCCGCGCACGCTGCCGATGAGCCGCAGATGGGGCAGCCGGGCGATGACGCTGGCCGAGAGCGGCGCCAGGTGGGTGACGACGATGTCGGCATCGCCGATGAAGGCGACCGTTTCATCCGGGCTACCAAGGAATTCGCGGATCGATTCGAGGCCGGGTTCGGTGCTTGACTGGATCATCGGCTGGTCCGGCCAGGGGAGTTGCATGGCGGTGACGCGGACGGTATCGCCGCAGACCGCATAAATCGCCGATTCAAACATCGCGGGAAGCATGAAACGATCGGCGATGACGGCACAATGATGGCGCGGTTCGGTCATTGTCCGGGCTCCTGGACGGCGGCGAACTGGTGCCAGAACGAGGATCGAGCCTCGCCGGCCATGGATCGGCGCGATTGCTGGTAAATGCCGAGCAGACCTGCGTAACGCGCGGCGAGGCCCGCATCGGGTGGTTCGGGGGTGCCGAGCAAGGGCGTGACCCAGGCGGCGGCACATGCTTCCATGGAGGACGCGATACCGCACGAAACTGCAGCGATCATGGCGGCTCCTAGGGCGGCACCGCCGTGTTCGCGCACGATGCGCACCGGGCGGTTCAGCGTGGCGGCGAAGATGTGGCGCATCGCCGTCGAGCGGGCGGCTCCGCCGGTGAGGGTGATGATATCGGGTTTGGAGCCCATCGCGTCATAGCAATCGGCGGCGGCGAGGGCGATGCCTTCGTAGATGCTGCGCATCACGCCGGGCAGGTCGAGGCTACGGGAAATCCCCGCGAGGCTGGCGCGGGCGGTGGCATCGGTAAAGGGGCCACGTTCGCCCGCGGCGGCGATGTAGGGGTGGAACATCGCCCTTGCGGGCGGGGCTTCGAGGACCGTGGCGTCGAGCGCATGGCGCATTGCATCGGGCTCCGATGAGTGGCCGGCAAGGCGGACGGCGTGACCGGCGAGGCCGACCAGCCAGTCGATGTTGAGGGTGGCGGCGAGCATGGATTGCATCAGCACGGTGCGACCGGGGGCGGGGCAGGCGACACGGAAGCCGCTCATCGGGGCATCGGCGGGGAGTTCGAACTCATCCGGTGCCAGGCGCATGTTGATTCCGGTGCTGCCGAGGATCGAGGTGCCGGCGGTGCCCTCGGCCCCGGTAGCGAGCAGGCCGGCCCCGAGGCCGCTGCACACGGTATCGATGAAACCGAGAACGACCGTCGTGCCGGCCTGCAGGCCGAGTTGCGCGGCGGCGGCGGCGGTAAGAGGGTGGGCGGTGCGGCTGCCATCGACGATCGGGGGCAGCAGGCGGCGGTGGGATTGCAGGCCGAGCGCTGCGATCGTGGCGTCGGAATACGCGCGGGTGCGCCATGAGCCGTAGGTGAAGCCGCCTTCCGAAGGATCGGTCGCGCGTTCGCCGGTAAGGCGGAAATAGAGGTAATCCTTGCAATGCAGCGCGGTGGCGGCGGCGGCGAGGCGGTCGGGCTGGTGCTGCGCGAGCCAGAGGATCTGGCTCGACTGGTGGCAGGCGGCGAGCCCGGTATTGGTCTGCTCGAAATGGGTGCGGGCGGCATCGGTGGCACGGAACGCATCGACCAGGGGGCCGGCGCGCCCATCGAGCCAGAGGATGGCGGGGCCGACCGGATTGCCCTCGGCATCGATCAGCCATGTGCCGTCGCCCTGGCCGGTGACCGCGAGGGCGAGGATGGCGGCGCTTTCGTGGCGGGCGGTCAGGGCAGAGATAATGGCGGCGATGTGCGACCAGGTCGCCCCCATGTCCTGCTCGGCGCGGCCGCCCGCGGATTCATGGTGGACATTGGGGCGGGATTTGCTATCGATCAGCCGGCCATCGGTATCGAAGGCGACGGCCTTGAGCATCGAGGTTCCGGCGTCGATCGCGAGGATGAGGGGGCGGCCGGTCATGGCGTCGGGTTGGTGAGGGCGGTTGCGGTGACTTCGTCGGTGATCAGGGCGGTGGGCAGGCGCGAGCGGAGCATGGCGCGGATGGCAGCGGTCTTTTCGGGCCCTCCGGCGACCATCAGCACGTCCCGCCCGCGCATCGCTTCGAGGTCGACTGCAATGACACGGTCATGCAGGGTTGTGGTGATGCGGATGCCGGCTTCGTCGTAGAAATTACCAAAAGCTTCGGCGACCGCGCCCTGCCGTTGGGCATCGGCGATTTCATCGGGCTGGATCATGGCGCTCTGGCAGATGAAGGCCCTGGAGGTGACTTCGCCGACGCCCATGATGAACAATCCGGCATCGGCGGCGAGGCGCAGAGTTTCCGCAACGCCGCGCTGGCGGAGCAACACTGCGCGGTCGGCCTCGGTGTTGGCATAGAACGGGACCGGCATGACCCAAGCTGCCGCGTTGGTTTTTTCGGCGAGGGCGTGGACGACATCGAACGGATTGGCACCGACCCGGCGGGGGACGCCGCCGATCACCGAGACTAGAGTGAGATCGGGGCGTTCGATGAGAGGCAGATGATCGACCATGGCGGCGAGGGTGCGGCCGTGACCGACACCGATGATGCGGTGGGTTCCGGCCTCGATCGCGCCGTGGAGATAGCCGGCGGCGGCGCGACCGAGGCTGGAGAAAGGTCGCCTGCCGGGGAGTTCTGGGACGACGCGGCAGAAATCGAGCCCGTGTGCGGCGGATAGGCGGCGTTCGAGGGCGACGCAGCCGGCCATGTCGCCTTGGATCAGAATTCGCACGAGACCATCACGCATCGCCCGTGCGATCAGGCGTTGGACCTTGGCTGGCGGAACCCGCAGAGCGGAGCTAATTTCGGCCTGGGTGAGGGATGCCTCATAGTAAAGCCAAGCAGCGCGCGTTCCCAAATCGGCATCGTCGCTGGGCATGGCAAAGCTTTGAGTTGGAAGCTTTCCTGTACTTTTTGCCACTTTTGCCTACTACTATGATTATTTATTTACATCATGGTATAATAATCAGCCTGCACAGTAATGTCAACGATGAAGGTTAAGGAACCTCTGAACGATGCAAAGTTTTTGAGGGTGCAAAACCCCGGCGCACAGCACTGGGGTTTGCCGCGGAAACGGAGGCGATCAGGACTTGGTCGGGATACCGAACAGCGTCGGCAGATCGACGTAGAGCTGGATGCCGAAAACGGCGGCATTCGGCAGGTTATGGGTCGAGTAGGTTGAGAAGCCCTGCCCGTCCGGATTGATGATGTACTGGAAGTTCGGCATGATGTTCAGCCATTTATTCGCCTGCCAGGAATAGTGCAGTTCGGTCATGATCAGGTTGTGATCGGGATATCCTGCACCGCCCTCCGTCAGACGGGTCTGGTAGAGCGAGTTGAGGTAGCGGTTATTGTAGTGGATCCCGCTGACCGCGAGGCCGATATTGTCATTCGGGCGGCTCGCGAACGGACCTTCCCAGATCATGCCGGCTTCGGCCTGCAGGTTCGAGACCTGCTTGCCGCCGGCGGTGCCCAGCATGGCTTCGCCGAACACATAGACGCCGCGCGGCGAGTTCGGGCTGGTCTGGTAGACCATCTGCTGACCCTGAACATAGACGGCGGATTCGTTGTTGTAGGTGCCCGGACCATAATAAGGTGCCGTGTAGCTGGCCCGGTCGAAGATGGCGCCGATGTCGTAACGGTTATTCGCGATCGCGCCGGGGGTTTTCCACTTGTAGCCGAGTTCGACCGGCAGCAGATAGCCGTTCGAGCCTGCGGTTCCCCAGTAGAAGCCGTGATGGGCATCGGGGTTTTCATTGTTGGTCGACTGATAGGCGCCGACCTTCAAGTACAGGTTCGGAGTCGGCGTGATCAGCAGGCGGCCACCCCACACCGCGACGGCGTAGAAATTCGTCGTCGTGATCTTGCCCATGTCCGGCGGATTGCCGCAGATCGCGTTGGACTGGAAATCGCAATAGAACGAGGACACGTCGAAACTATCTGGCATGTCGGTACGGCCGGCCTCGATATCCACCATGTTGTCGAACAGCTTCTGTTCGTAGGTGAAGATGGTGAGCTGCGCGGTCTGCCCGCCACCATAGATCTGCTGGACTGACACGCTGTTATTGATCGTCTGGGCCGCGAGATTGTTGCCATGACGTTGGGTGAACAGCACGTGGAACGAGCCGCCCTGGATGCCGGCAAGTTTTTCCATATCGAACGTCGCGCCGAAATTCAGCTCGCCCGCATAATCGGTGCCCTGGCGCTGGCCGCCGCTGACCGACCCTGCAAATTCGCCGAGATAACGCGAGTTCAGGTAGATGCCGTCATTGTAGAGGGTCTGCCCGAGCTGCTGGATCGGCGAGGGCGTCAGATTGACTTCCGGTGCCGCCTGTTGCGCGTAAGCCGTGGTGCCGACACCGAGCACGGTGCCGAACAGCGTGGCGGCGGCGAGGGTCGCCGCAAGCCGACGCCGTGGCTTGACTGGTTGGTTATTGTACAAAAGGACCTCCATGTTGCTTGACGTCAAGTTGTGGCGAGCCCTGCATAGACGCCGTGCGAGCGCCCCGGTGCCGCGCCCTCGGCGCCGGACAGGATCGATCAGCGGCCGCCGGAAGATGACGGCCGAGGTGATGGGAATGAGCATCGGTTGATGGCAGGAACGGCGAGACCGCAGGATAGGCCTGAAAGCTTGCCGCAGCGGTGATCGATCGTGCCAACGTTTCATCCCCCTTCAAACCCACGTTTCGCGCCGCGATGCCGCGCTTGCGTGAATTATTTTTACTCTTTAAGAAACCCTTAGTGAGGTGCGCAAACGGTGTCAACACGAAAACGAAACCGCCGCGATCAGGGGAAATGGCCATGAAAGCAACGGCTAACAACGGGCATCGCGGATGACCCGGACACGCGTCAACTCCGCGCTGATCCGGCGGATAAACACCGGGCGGCTGTTTCATATCATCCGCCAGACGCCTGGCATTTCCCAGCAGCTTCTCTCGCGCGCATCGGGCATTGACCCCGCCACGATCTCGATCATCATCACCAATCTCGAGGCGGCCAGCATCGTGCGGCGCGAGACGGATGCGCCGACCGGACGGGCAGGACGCCCGACGATTGCCTTGAGCATCGATGCCCGCGCCGGCTACCTTGCGGGAATCGGGATCGAACCCGATACGATCCGGATTGTGCTCGCGACGATCGATGGCGCGCAATGCGCCGATGTGAGCGTTCCGGGCAGCGACGACCCGGTTCGCGCCGGGCATGCGGTGCGCGAGGGTATTGCGGCGGCGCTGCGCAGCGTCAAAGCGAAACGTGATGCGCTGCTCGGCGTCGGCGTGGCCCTGCCGGGGCTGGTGTCGCTCGAGGGCAGCGTGGTCTTCGCACCGAATCTCGGATGGCGCGATCTCGATTTCGCCGCCGACCTCGCGCGTTTGCTCGCCTGCCCCATCCGCCTGGAAAACGACGTGAAAGCCGCGGCGATCGCCGAGCATCTGTTCGGCGCCAGTCGGGATATCACCGACTTCGTCTACATCATGGGGCGGTCCGGCATCGGCGGCGGGTTGTACATGATGGGCGAACTCTATCGCGGACCGCACGGGCTTGCCGGCGAAATCGGCCATATGAAGCTGGTACCGGAGGGGCGAAGCTGCAGTTGCGGCGCGCGGGGCTGTTTCGAGGCCTATGTCTCGGAGCGCGCGATCCGCGCCGAACTTGCCGCGCGTGGCCACAAGGTCGGGGGTGTGGCAGAGATTCTGCGTGACTATGAGGCGGGGCATGAGATTGTCCGCGCGGTGCTCGATGAGGCGGGAACCTATCTGGGACTCGCTCTGGCCAATCTGATCAATATCGTCAGCCCGCGTCGGATCGTGCTCGGCGGCAGCCTGGCACGGCTTGCACCCGCGCTGCTCGATGCAGCGCATCGGGCGCTGGAGCGGAATGCGCTGGCCGCCATCAGGCGCGATGTCGAACTCGTGGTGTCCGCGATGGGGGACGATGCGGCGCCGATGGGCGGCATCGCCCTCGCGTTGCAGCAGTTTCTCGATGATCCGCCGATCCGCCTCGGGCGCGGCCGGGAAGGACGGGCGCAGACGAGCTGAACCAGACTCCCACATTTGCGACGATGAGATCCGGACGCGCGGATCTTCGGCCATGTTTATCCTCCACCAGGAACGCCAGACGTGAACGCCGGACGTGACAGCCAGTCGGGGCGAACCGCCATGGCTGTCTTTTGTAGTTTCGTGACAATTGCGCGTCAGGCTGGCATCCGGTCAAGCCGATTTCATGGAACCGGATGATTGCCCCGATTTATCGGCGCATGTGTTGCAAAATTACCTATACAGATGAAAAGGTCATCGCATCTGGCTGATTTTGCCGGACTTATCGAAAAATGCTGACCAGATCATCGGAGTTACTGATCGACCGGGCCCGCGTGATGGGTGGTTGCGGTTTGCGGGCGGGTCGCGGGTTTCGGGAATTCGGAATCACGAAAATCAGGTTCAGATGAGGCTGGCGGCGGTCTCCCCGGACCGGATCGCGCCTTCGATGGTGGAGGGCAGCGTCGTGGCGGTATAGTCGCCGGCGAGAAACAGGTTGTTCAGGCGCGTCCGCGGGCCGGGGCGGCGAGCGAGCTGGGCCGGCGTTGCCGCGAACGTCGCGCGTTTCTCGCGGACCACGCGATAGGGCGGCATGGTGCGCGGCAGGCCGAAGCCGCGCCGCAGGTCGGCCCAGACTTCGGCGGCCAGCGTGTCGGTGTCGGTGTCGAGACGATCATTGGCGGCGCTGATGGTGACGGAAACCACTTCGGTCTTCTCGAAGACCCATTCCGCGACCCCGCCGATCAAGCCGTAGAAGCCCGCTGGTCCGGAATCGATTCCGGCGCGGAAATGCAGGTTCAGAATCGATTCGAACTGGTCCGGAACCACGAGGCCGGTGACCAGATCGGCGGCGACCCAGGGCGGGGTTGCGAGCACGACCCGGTCGTTCGGTCCGACGATCTCGTCGATCTGCGGTCCGACCAGGCCGGTCACCCGATCGTCGGAAATGGTCAGCCCGGCGATACGCGCCCCGAAGCGGAGTTCGACCCGATGATCCCGCAGGAACGCGAGGGCAGGATCGACGAAACTTTCCGACAGGCCGATCGCGGGGTAACGCGGCATCGATGCCGCACCACCCCGGACGATGCTTTCGGCAACCACTGCCGCCAGCGGAGCCGCGGCGGCGACGGCGGGTTTGGTGTTCAATGCCGCGATCGCGAGAGGTTCCAGCAGTCGTTCATAGAGATTGCCCAGATCGCCGAGCAGGTCCGCGACGAGATCGTCCGGCCCGACCTTCTGCAACCGGCGCAAAGCGAGGTAGTCGCGCGCGCGGGTATCGGGCACCCGCCGGTTCCGGCGCAGCACCCACCACGGCAGCGTCCCCTGGTTCAAGCGAAGGGCCCAGTATGCGCCCGATACCAGATCGATGAAGGGAAATACCGCCTGCGGCGGGCCGGTCATGGTTTCGGCCGCGCCGATCCGGTCGAGATACGCTTTGGTCGAGAGGTTGCCGGACAGCAGCAGGTGATTGCCGTTGTCGATCCGGCAGCCGAGTTGAAGGTCGTCGTAGGAGCGGCAACGACCACCGCCCCATTTCGCCGCCTCGTAGAGCACCACGCTCGCGCCCCTTGCCGCGAGCGATGTCGCGGCGGACAGTCCGGCGAGACCCGCGCCGATCACGTGAATGCGGCTCATGCGCGGCGATCGGTGAAAATCAGCAACTGGGCGGCCAGCAACGCCTTGCGCCAGGCCGGCAGGCGCGGGCGGCGCGCGGGATCGCGGAAGCCGCGCCGCCGCATCCCCTCCAGCAAAGGCCGATAGGCCGCGCCCATCATCCGCGCCGGGCGCACGGCACGGGGAGCGCAACGCGCCATGGCGGCTTCCGCCTCGGCGTAATGCCCGGATGCTTCCGTGCCGATCCGGCTCATCGCGTGCGGTAATCCCGGGCTCGCCACGATCAGGGCGGGATCGAGCGGAACCGCCGCCGCGACGAGGGCCTCGCGCGGCAGGTAGATCCGCCCGCGCGCGGCATCCTCGCCGACATCGCGCAGGATATTGGTCAATTGCAGCGCGCGGCCGAGATGATGGGCGACGAGATCGCCATCGGGCGAGACTTCGCCGAACACCCGGATCGCGAGACGCCCCACGGCGGACGCCACCCGGTCGCAATACAGGTCGAGAAACGCGGCATCCGGTGCGATGATCGGCGCGCCGGCATCCATCGCCAGGCCGTCGATCACCGCGTGGAAATCTGCCTGACGCAACGCGTAGCGCAGGGAGGCATCGCGCAGGATGCGGGTGACGGGATCGTCGCCGCCTTCGGGCAGACGGTCGATCCGCTGCCGCCAGATGTCGAGCCCGGCCCGTTTGGTTTCGAGCGGCGCTTCCTCATCGGCGATGTCGTCGACGGCGCGGCAGAACGCATAAATACCGTACATCGCGGTGCGGCGGCGCGCGGGCAGCACGGTCATGCCCCGATAGAACGAGGTTCCCGCAGCACGGGTCACGGCCGCGACGAAGGCTGCATCGTCATCCATCCGATCGGTCATGCCAGGATGCGCGGCAGGCTGACGGCGATCGCGCCGATCGCATCGGTCGGGCGCAATTTGACCCGCCCGGCGACCGGGTCCTGCCGGGACAAATGCCGGTGCAGGCGCTGGGCCAGCCCGGCGATGATGGCGGTTTCGATCCGCAGGCCGCGGCTGCGGACCTGACCGGGAAGCCCCGCTGCGGTCCGGTTGAGCGCTGCGGTCGCGTCGAGCATAAGGTCGAGCACACGGCGCAGCCCTTGCGAAGCGGCGGGGGCGTCAACCGCTTCGGCGGTCAGTCCCTCTGCCGCCAGCCAGTCACCGGGCAGATAGGACCGATCGAGCTCCGCAAGATCGCGTTTGCAATCCTGGATGTGATTGAGCACCTGCAGGCTGGCGCACAGCGCATCCGACGCGGGCCAGCTCGCCGTGCTCTCACCGTGCAGCGCCAGCACGTAGCGCCCGACCGGCGCAGCGGAATAGCGGCAGTAATCCATAAGGTCCGCCCAGTCGGCGTAACGATGCCTGACCGCATCCTGGCGGAACGCCACGAGCAGTTCCCGCGCATGCACCGGATCGACGCCGGTCTCGGCGAGGCTCGCGCGCAGCCCGGCGGCGGACGCCGATCCGGTCGTGGCGGCCCCGGTGAGGACGGCTTCCATCACGTCGAGCCGGGCGATCTTGTCGGCGGCGGTGAGGCGGGGATGATCGGCGATGTCGTCGGCATTGCGGGCAAAACGGTAATAGGCATGAACGTGGCGGCGAAGGTCGCGCCGGATCAGGATCGAGGCGACCGGAAAATTCTCATCGTCCTTGCCCTTGCCGGAGGCGAGTTCGACATCGTCGATGAGAGCGCTCACGCTCCGGCTCCATAGTCGCGGTTCTTCCACGAGGCACCGCTGCCGGTGGCATGCCGCCACGCGGAGGCGATGGTCGCCTCCATATAGGCGAGCGCGATCAAAGGCAGCGCGAGGCCCCAATACCAGGCCAGATGATAGCGCCGCAGGGTCGGCTGGAATGTCAGCACCGCGATGGCATAGGCCATCAATCCGAACAGCCTCTCGGCACCGCCGCCGAAAATGACGGCGATCGGCGGCACCAGCCAGACCAGGGCAAGTCCCGCAATGGTGAGCGCAAGCAACGCGTAGGAATACCGCAACTGGGTGAAGGCGGTTCGCGCGATCATAGCGCGGATGTCCCGATAATCCGGATAGGGGCGGATCGACCGGGCCAGCGCCGAATGTCCGAGAAAGATCGCGCCGCCCTGCTTGACCCGCCGGGCGAGTGTCACGTCATCGATCAGCGCGCCCCTGATCGCAGCCAGGCCGCCGATCCGCTCCAGCGCTTCGCGCCGGATCAGCACCACGCCCCCTGCCGCCGCCGCCGTTGCCGAAAGCGGGTCGTTCACGCGGGCAAAAGGATAGAGCATCTGGAAAAAATACACGAAAGCCGGGATCAGCGCGCGTTCCGCCGCGCTTTCACAGTTCAGCCGCACCATTTCGGAAACCATGTCCAGCCGCGCCCCGCGCAACGGGGTTTCCAGCCGGGCCATCAGGGTCGAAAGATGGTGTGGATCATGGGCGATATCGGCATCGGTGAGCAGAACGACCGGCGCCTCACCGGCGTCGATCCCCTGGCCGAGTGCCCAGAGCTTGCCCGACCAGCCGGAGGGCTTGGCACGACCTTCGATGAGGACGAAACGGGGATCGCCTCGTGCGGCCTCCCGCGCGATTGCAGCGGTTCCGTCGGTGCTGCCGTCATCGACGAGCAAGACCCGGAACGGACCGGGATAATCCTGGGCCAGCAGTGAGGTGATGACGGCCCCGATCGAGCCGGCTTCGTCGCGTGCGGGGATCACGATGTCGACCGGTGGGCCAGAAGCGGCCAGGGCAGCAACTGGCGGGGCAGGGGGCAGTTCAGGGCGACTTTCCCAGAACCGGCCATGCAGCGCGTAGAGATAGACCCAGATCAGCAACGCAACGATCGTGACGATCATGCCGTCTCCACCACGCGCGCCGCAATGCGATCCTGCGCGATCACCCCGCGGCGCACCAGATCGTCGATGGCATCACGCACAGCCACGGCGGCGGGACGCGGCGCGTAGCCCAGTGCGGCAATGGCCTTTGCCGAGGAAAAGAACATCAGGCGCCGGGCCATGCGCAGCATGTCGCGGGTCATCAGCGGGTCCGTGCCGGTGCGCTTCCCCCAAAACTCCATCACGACGGCGATCGGCATCAGCGGTGCGATCGGTAGTTTGACACGGGGTGGGGACCGTCCGGCCATTGTCGCGATCATGCCCACGATATCCGACAGCATCAGGTTCTCGCCGCCGAGAATATAGCTCTCACCGGTCCTGCCCTGCAGCAGGGCGAGAATGTGGCCCTCGGCGACATCATCGACATGCACGATGTTCATTCCGGTCTCGACATAGGCCGGCATGCGCCCGCGTGCGGCATCGCGCACCATGCGACCGGTCGGTGTCGGTTTGAGATCCCCCGGCCCGATCGGTGTGGACGGGTTGACCAGCACGACGTCGAGGCCGCCGGCGGCCAGGTTTTTCACCGCGATCTCAGCAGCATATTTGGATTGCTTGTACGTGCCGACATGATCCGCTGCGACGTGCGGCGTGGTTTCATCGGCGGGTGAGCCATCCCGCGTCAGCCCCAGTGCCGCGACGCTGCTGGTATAGATCACCCGCTCGACGCCCGCTGCCTGTGCCGCCCGCAACAGCGCGGTCGTGCCCCCGATATTGACCCGCTGCATCGCTGCCGGATCCGGCACGAACAGCCGGTAATCGGCGGCGACATGAAATACGAAGCGGCAACCCTCGACCGCGCGCTCCAGCGAATCAGGATCGGTCAGATCGCCCACGATACGCTCGCCCGGCAGTCCCGCCAGATTGGTCGGGTCACTGGTCCGCCGGTGCATCAGGCGCAGGGGAAAGCCGCGCCGCGCCAGCGCCCGCGCGACCGCTGCGCCGATGAAACCGGAAGCCCCGGTCACCAGGGTCGGTCGTGCGTCAGGAAGGATCGGGGCGGTCATCATCGGGTTCAGTCAGGATAAGGGGGAAGAACGGATTGCGCCACAGCGGTGCGCCCGGCGGTGGCATACCGAGAAACTCGGGCGACTGCAAAAAAGCCCGATCGCACCGATGTGATGCGGTATCGTGACAGGTTACATTTTGTTATGAGCGATCCGGTTCAAGGAGCTGATCTGGTGAAACTGCGCATGCGATCGTACTCTGGGTGGATCGGGTGATCCGCCGTCTCGGCATCTGGCCCGCAGCCTTCGCGCTCGCCGGGCTCGCGCTGTTCACGATCACCATCGCCTGGCTGGGATGGGGCGGCATCGTGCACGCGCTGGAGCGGGTGAGCGCCTGGGGCTTCACGCTTTATTTCGCGGTGCAGCTCGTGGTGATCGCCGGTCTGGCGGGTGCATGGCGGCTGTTGTTGCGCAGCGGGTCGGGCGGGCGGTTCTGGCTGCTGTACTGGGGGCGGATGGTGCGGGATTCGGCGGGCGAGTTCCTGCCGTTCTCCCATGTCGGCGGGTTCATCCTCGGTGGCCGGGCCATCGCCCTCGGCGGCGTGGGGGTTGCCGACGCCGCCGCCTCGACGCTTGCCGATGTGACCATCGAGTTCCTCGCCGAACTCATCTTCATCGCCACCGGGCTCGGATTGCTTGCGTTTCTGGCACCTCACAGCGATCTGCTTCGTCCGGTCGGTCTCGGTCTTGCCGTGGCTGTTCTCGGCGCGATCGGCTTTCTGTTCGTGCAGAAGGGCGGCGGGCGGCTGTTTCGCGGTCTCGCGATGCGGATTGCCGGGCGTTCGGCCGAGAGTGCATCGGTCAGGATGGAACGCCTTCAGGCCGCGCTTGATCAGATCTATGCGCGACCGGGGCGGATGCTGATGGCGGGCGCGCTCCATCTGCTCTGCTGGTTCGCGACCGGGGTTGCCTCCTATGTTGCGTTCCATGCCCTCGGCCAGAATATCTCCCCGATCGATGCTCTGGCGATCGAGGCCTTGCTGCATGCGATTCTCGCCGCCGGTTTTTTCATCCCCGGGCGCATCGGCGTGCAGGAAGCGGCCTACACGCTGCTCGGCGCGGTATTCGGTATTCCCCCCGATGTCGCGCTCTCGGTTTCACTGTTGCGCCGGGCGCGTGATCTGATCGTCGCGATTCCGGTATTGCTGATCTGGCAGGGGATCGAGGCACGCCGCCTGCAACCCGCGCCGAGCGACGCACCGTGACCGGTGGGTCCGCTCACCGCCCTTGCGCGGCGGTCGGCCCATTGGATATGAACGGAGTTTCCGCAGTCAGGGAGTTTGCGCCATGGGTTTGCTCGCCATCATCGTTCTCGGCCTGATCGCCGGCTGGATCGCAAGCCTGATCGTCGACAATGCCGGCAAGGGACCGCTGGTCGACATGGTGCTCGGCATCATCGGCGCGCTGGTCGGCGGCGCGATCTTTTCGGCCCTGGGTGCGGCGCCGATTACCGGGTTCAATCTGTACAGCCTGTTCGTCGCGGTGATCGGCTCGGTCGTGGTGCTGGTAATCTACCACGCGATTTCCGGGCAACGCCGGCTCTGATACCGGGCGGTCGCCGCCCCTGATCGATTCTGTCGATCTGATCCCGGCCGCCCGATCAAGACGGATTACACACAACTAAAAGTTGTGTTATATTCGCCTTATGACGACACGGTTGCATAACGATCGCCCAGCGTCACCGCTCGGCCGGCTGCATCGGCTGGATGGTTTGCGCGGCCTGCTGGCGGTTTATGTGATGCTGGGGCATATCGCGCCGTTCATACCGTGGCCGCCGTTGCTTGGCCGGATCGTCGAGGCTCTGGTCAGTCATGGCCTCGCCGGGGTCGATCTGTTTTTCGCGCTGTCCGGGCTGGTGATCGTGCAATCACTGTCGCGGTTCGAGGGGCGGGTCACGGCCTTCCTTGCCGCGCGGGCAAGACGGTTGCTGCCGGTCTATTTCGTCGTCCTGATCTTTGCGATCGTGGTCCTTGCCGGTCCGTCGCCGTTCGCCGTGATGCCATGGCTGCATCCCGGCGATCCGGCGCATCAGATCTGGCAAGCGGGACTGCCCCGCCCGCTATGGGTTCATGTCGCGGTGCACGCCACGCTGCTGCAAGGGATGATCCCGCAGAGCCTGCTGCCCGATGCCGAATTCGCCCTGCTCGGTCCGGCCTGGAGTCTTTCGACCGAATGGCAGTTCTATGTCGCGATCGCAGTACTCATGGCATGGGCCGGCGGGGATCGCCGGGGCTTGACGCGTCTGACCCTGCTGTGCCTCGCGGTTGCCGTGGTCAGCCGGTGTTATGCCGGTCTGGCCCCGTTCGGCTGGCAGTTTCCGCGCGCGTTCCTGCCCAACGAGGCGGCGTATTTCGCCATCGGCATCGCGGCTGCGCGGATGTGGCGCGGGGGCGGCATCGGGTTGATGGGGATGAGTGTGGTGATCGCGATGCTCCTCGGGGCGAGCCATGCCAGCGGGTTGGCGATGCTGGGCAAGGCGTTGCCCCCGCTGATCTGGGTCATCGCGATCGCCGCGCAACGCACGCCGCGGTTCAGCCTCGTCCGGCCGGTCGCGTGGGTGCTCGGTCATCCCGCGATGCTGTGGCTCGGCGCGATTTCAT
>JAQTXO010000406.1 GCA_028688765.1 Acidiphilium sp.
AGGCTTCGCCGGTTTGCAGGATGACGGGGAGTTGGGACTGCCAGAGGGAGGGTGCGAGAGTGAGGTTTACGAAGCCGGGGCCGGCGGGTTCGGCTTTGGTGACGCTGGGATTGTCGCGCAGGGCGGCGGCGAGGGCATCGGCGATGTCGCGCGGTTTCTGGCCGAGGGGTTTGGCTGCGATCAGGGCGGCGTTGGTCGCGACGTCGCCGTGGGCGGCCTCGCGGGTGGGGGTGATTTCGATGCGGGCGAGATGCTCGGTTCCGAGTGTGGGGTAGAGCGATGTGATCGTGCCGAGCACGGTGGTGCGGAGGTCGGTGAACAGGTTTGCGGACATGTGAACCTTCAGGCGGCGGCGGTGGGGTCGGTCAGGCGGCGGTGTTCGTCGAGGGCGAAACGGTCGGTCATGCCGGCAATGTAGTCGCGGACGGCTTCGGCGGTCTGGTCGGTGTGGGGGTGTCCCGCGCGGTCGCGCCAATCATCGCGCAGGAGATCGGGGCGGGCGAGGAACAGGGTGGCCATGTCCCGCACCACGGCTTCGACCTTGTGGGTCATGCGGTTGACGCGCCAGTGGCGGTACATCCGGGTGTAGAGGAAGGTGCGGATGGCGCGGTTGGCGTCCGCGAGGTCCGGCGCGAAGCCGATGACGGGGTGGGCTGCGGCGCGGATCGCGTCGGGCGATGCCGGTTTCAGCGCGGCAAGCCGGGTGCGGCTTTCGGCAAGGGCGCCGGTGACGAAGACGCCGATCATCTGGCGGACCATGTGGGCGCGGATGCGGCGGGGATCGGGCGTGAGGGCGCGGGCTTCGGCGAGGACCGTGCCGACCACCGGGAGATCGGACAGGTCATCGATGGTGAAGAGCCCGGCGCGCAATCCATCGTCGATGTCGTGGGCGTGGTAGGCGATGTCGTCGGACAGGGCGGCGACCTGGGCTTCGGCGGCGGCTTGCCGGGTGAGGTCGAGCGGGTAGCCGGCGTCGAACGCGGCGATGTAGGCGGGCGGCGCGGGCAGCGGGCCGTTATGCTTGGCGATGCCTTCGAGGGATTCCCAGGTGAGGTTGAGGCCATCGAAGCCCGGGTAGCGGCGTTCGAGCATCGTGAGGCTGCGCAGGCTCTGGGCGTTGTGGTCGAACCCGCCATGGGCGGCGAGCGCGGTGTTCAGACCGGCCTCGCCGGCATGACCGAAGGGGGGATGGCCGAGATCGTGCGCGAGGGCGAGGGTTTCGGTGAGGTCTTCATCGAGGGCGAGGCCACGCGCGATGCTGCGGGCGATCTGGGCGACTTCGAGGCTGTGGGTCAGGCGGGTGCGATAGAAATCGCCCTCGTGGATGACGAAGACCTGGGTTTTGTATTGCAGTTTGCGAAAGGCGTTGGAATGGAGCACGCGGTCGCGGTCGCGCTGGAAGGCGCTGCGGGTGGCGCTGTCCGGTTCGGGGAACTGGCGGCCGCGCGAGGCAGCGGCGTGGGAGGCGTAGGGCGCGAGCATTGGGGTGGCTTACAGGAGTGCGGGCCGGTGTCCAAGATGCACCGGAACTGCCCGAGGTCGAGGCGAATGAAAGTTTTCTGCTTCTTGTTTCCAAACAAGAAGCCCTGCCTCCCCTGCCCCACCTTACTGCTGGCCCAACCGGCTCGATGAGCCTATATATGGACCATGAGCGAGACCATGGACCGATTCAGGATCAGCGCCAGCGCGGCAGAGCGGATCGCCGCGATCGTGGCGGGCGAGGATGATGCCAAGGCATTGCGGGTCGAGGTGCTGGCCGGCGGGTGCAACGGGTTTCAGTACAAGTTCGATCTGACCGGAGCGATCGAGGACGAGGATTATGTCGTCGAGCGGAATGGGGCGAAGGTGGTGGTCGATCCTGCCAGTCTCGATCTGCTCGATGGGGCGGAGCTCGATTACAAGGATACGCTGATGGGCGCGTATTTCGCGGTGGGTAATCCGAATGCGAAAACGTCCTGCGGGTGCGGCACCTCGTTTTCCGTCGAGTGAGACGCTGACACGATGAGGATTGCGACCTGGAACGTGAATTCCGTGCGGATTCGCGCCGCACTGGTTGCGGATTTTCTGGAGCGCGTGCAGCCGGATGTGCTGTTGCTGCAGGAGATCAAGTGCGAGGCGCATCAGTTTCCGGGGGACGCGTTTGCCGCGGCAGGGTATCGCGCCGAGGTGTTCGGGCAGAAATCGTATAATGGCGTGGCGGTTCTGTCGCGCGAGGCGGTCGAGGTGCGGGCGCGCGGTTTGCCGGGCGAGGCCGAGGGTGCGGCGGCGCGGTATATCGAGATCGCGTTGCGGGATGTGATCATCGGCAATCTGTATCTGCCGAACGGCAATTCGGGCGGGGCGGACGGGTTTCAGGCCAAGCTGGACTGGATGGCGCGGTTGCGGGTTCATGCGGCGGCGCTGATGGCGGCGGACCGGGATTTCGTGCTGGCGGGGGATTACAATGTGTGCCCGACCGATGCGGATTATGCCAAAGGCGCATTGGGGGCCGACGATGCGCTGGTGCGGCCGGAGAGCCGGGCGGCGTTTCGGGCGTTGATGTGGCTCGGCTTGACCGATGCGGTACGGGCGCTGCACCCGGCGGAGACGCTGTACACGTTCTGGGATTATCAGGCGGGGGCTTGGCAGCGGGACCGGGGCTTGCGGATCGACCATGCCCTGCTTTCGCCCCGGATGGCGGAGCGATTGGAGAGCGTGGTGATTGCGAAGGCGGAGCGGGACCGGACGCAGCCTTCGGATCATGTGCCGGTGATGGTGACGATCGGCGATTGACCGGTTTCGGTCTGGCGCCTGATCGGATCGTCGATCACGCGAAGGTGTTCTCGTCCGGCAAAAGCTGAGACCGAGTCCCCCGAGGAAATCCGAGGCAACCCGAGGTCAGTGGATGGCGCCGTGGGTGACGTTGAGGATGGTTGCGTCGGGGCCGAGGGGGGTGAGCTGGTCGCGGTCGGTGGCGGTGCAGATGATCTGGGCGTCGAGCCGGGTCAGGGCGGTGCCGAGAGCAATGCGGTGGGTGGCGTCGAGATGGACGAAGGGTTCGTCGAGCAGGAGGACCGGGGCAGTGCCGCGCAAGGTTGCGACCAGGGCGGCGTGGGCCAGAATGGTTGCGACCAGCATGGCGCGTTGCTGTCCGGTGGAGGCGAGGGCGGCGGCGAGGCCGGTGGCGTCGGTCAATATGAGGTCGGCGCGTTGGGGTGAGACCGGGGCCGAGGGTTCGATGCGGTTGGTGGCGTAGAGGCGGCGGAGCCAGTCTTCGACCGCGAGGGCGGGTTCGGTGGCGAGGCGGATGGCGATCGGGCAGTCCAGTGTCATTTGCGCGGCGGGGAATGGAGCGAAACTGCCCAGAGCGAGGGTTTTGTTCAGGCGGGCGATGAGGTCGAGCCGGGCGGCGGTAATGGCGGCGGCGTGGCGGGCCATGGAATCCTCGATGACCGCGAGCCATGCGGGATCGGCGGTGTGCTGTTCGATCTGGCGGTTGCGGTTGGCGGCGGCGGCCTCGAAGGCGGCGACCTCGCTGGCGTGGCCGGGGGCGAGGGCGAGGGTCAGCCGGTCGAGGAAGCGGCGGCGGG
>JAQTXO010000407.1 GCA_028688765.1 Acidiphilium sp.
TTTGCGCGGACGCCCCCCTTTGCGGCCGTTTTCACGGGCTGAAGTGGTCTTGGCGGCGGATCGGCTTTTGCCGCCCGACGTTCCGAGTTGCCGTGCCATCCAGCTTTTACTGCCGAATACGCCCTGTAGCAGGGCCGGGATGTAGAGATCGGCGTCGAGTTTCGGCCGGTGCAGCCCAAGACCGGCCGGACTGATTTCGATTTCCGCGAGATCGTCCGGCGAGCCGTTGCTCAGCCCTTCCGCGAGGTCGATCGGAAAGGAGAAATCGAGCCCGGAGGCAAGGCGCACCACGATCCGTGAGGTCGTGCGATCATAATGCGCGTCGATCGCGTAGCCGGTTTGCCGGACCGCCTGCATACGGGCCTCGGCGGACGAAACATCGTGTTCAGTGATCGCCATGGAACCTGCTCCAGTCATCGCACAAGGCGGATATCACGTTGCCGATTTCGCGTGCCATGCGCCGCACCTCCCGTAACTCGAACCCGTAGCTCTCCCGTAATTCGGCGGGGCCTTCCGGGCAGTTCAACACGAATACCGCCTCGCCTCCGGCGCCAAGGATGTGGACATGGGCGGGCCGATGATCGGCAGGATAAATCACCACGCGCAGACCATCGAAACGCATCACCGTCGGCATTGCGAAGGGTTTAGCATGAACCCAAGCGGTTGGGAATATGGTTTCTGCCGTGGTGGCCCGCTTCTGTGCTTCGATAACCACGTCGCCCTTGCCTGAATCCCGCCTATGGCGCACGATAAAATGATGTCGCACGATGCTCTTCGCATGACCGTCATCCAGCTCGCGCCCGGTGCCGACAAGGTGCGGAATATCGAGCAGGCGCGCGGCTTGATCGAGGCGGCGGTGGCGCAGGATCGGCCGGATCTGGTTGCGCTGCCGGAGATCTGGACCTGCCTCGGCGGCGATCGGGCGACCAAATTCGCGGCGGCGGAAACCCTGCCGGGGCCGGGCAATGCGGGCGAGACGGGCGGCGCGGCTTACGAGTTTCTCCGCGAGATGGCGCGCCGGCATAAAATCCACGTTCATGGCGGTTCGATCGGGGAGCTGGGCGGCGAGACATTGTTCAACACCACGCTGGTGTTCGATCCGGACGGGGCTGAAATCGCGCGCTACCGGAAAATCCATCTGTTCGACATCGTCACGCCCGACGGTCAGGGCTACCGGGAGAGCGCGATCTATGGGGCCGGCGATAAAATCGTGACGTTCCGGCTCGGTTCCGCCACGGTGGGGCTGAGTATCTGTTACGACATGCGCTTTCCCGAACTCTATCTCGCGCTGCGCCGGGCCGGGGCCGATATCATTCTGGTGCCCGCCGCTTTCACCCTGCAGACCGGCAAGGATCATTGGGAGGTCCTGCTGCGGGCGCGCGCGATCGAGACCCAGTGCTGGGTCGCGGCTCCGGCCTGCACCGGCACCCATTACGACGGCTCGAACGTACCACGCGTGACCTATGGCAATTCGCTGATCGTCGATCCCTGGGGGATCGTGAGCGCCCGCTGTTCCGACGGGCCGGGATTTGTCACGGCGCGGATCGATCTTGCGAAATCGGCCAGGTATCGCACCGACATGCCCGTGCTCGAGCACCGCAAGCTCGTGTGACCCGGATTCATTTTGCCGCCGCCGCGACCGACCAGGCCCACGCCGCGCGCGAGCGGCTGGTTTCGATCTATGGCAACGAAGCCGCCGAACGGGCCGATGTGGTGGTCGCCCTCGGTGGCGACGGGTTGATGCTGGAAACCATCCACCGGCTGCTCGCGCATAACCTGCCGGTCTATGGCATGAATTGCGGGTCGGTCGGGTTTCTGATGAACGATTTCGCCGAGGATCTGCTGCCCGAGCGGATCGGGCGGGCCTTGTGCAACGACATCCATCCGTTGCGGATGCATGCGATCACCATGACCGGCGCGGTCGAGGAGGCGCTGGCGTTCAACGAGGTCAGCCTGCTGCGGCAGTTGCGGCAGGCAGCGAAGATCCGCATCATCGTGGATGGCAAGGTGCGGATGCCCGAGTTGATCGGGGATGGCGTGCTGATCTCGACCCCGGCGGGCTCGACCGCTTATAATCTGTCCGCCTATGGGCCGATCGTGCCGCTGAGCGCCAATCTGCTGCCGCTGACGGCGATTGCCGCGTTCCGCCCCCGGCATTGGCGGGGGGCGCTGCTGCCGACATCGTCCGAGGTGGTGTTCGAGATACTCGAACCCGAGAAGCGCCCGGTTTCAGCCGTTGCCGATTCGACCGAGGTTCGCCGGGTCATTTCGGTCGCCGCCAGCGAGGATCGCAACGTGACGGCGCGGATATTGTCGGACCCCGACCGGGCGTTGTCGGAACGGATCATCCGCGAGCAGTTCACGGTTTAGGCGGGGCGCCACACGCAGGGCGCGTATTCGATGACGCCAGCGTCATGCGCCGTCCAGCCGGAATCCGGCGGAATCGTGGCGGCCCGGATGAAATCCTGCGCGCGCTTTGACCGGTGAGGCGAAATCAAGGCAGCGATCAATCCGGCAACGCATCGGCTTCTCTCGATTCTGTAATGGCTTTTTAAGTGGAACGATCGCTTCGGCACCACCAGATATTTCATCATGATTACGGATTACATGTGATCGTTTCAGAGGAGAGTGACGTGAAGAAATATATCCTGTCGTCCCTGGCGGTTCTGGCATTGAGCAGTGCCACGGCCCTCGCGCAATCGTCCTACCAGTCGACCACGACGACCACGGCGGTGACCCCCGCTGCCCCCGCACCGGTGGCACCGCCGCCACCCGGCGTGCTGAGCCGCACCACCGTCACCAAAAGTAATGACGGGATGGGCGACAAAACGTATTCGCGCAAGACCACCTATGGGGATGGTCAGGCGGCGGTTTCGCAAAGCACGCGAACCCAGGTGACCGCACCGCCGCCGGTGGCGATCGAGAGCAGCAAGCGCACCACCACGACCACGACAAGCTCGGGTAATTGAGCCGGAACCGACGTTTCAACACGCAGAGGAAGATCGATCATGCAGATCAGAACGATGAGGTTAGGTGCGATCGCCGGGATGGTCGTGCTCGGCGCCAGCCTTGCCGGTTGTTCGGGTAGTCCGCCGACGCGGACCACCACGACGACCGAGGAAACCTCGACCCGTCCGGTCATGGTGGCACCGCAGGGCGCACCGGCCACCGTGACCACGACGCATTCGGAGACCGAACAGGTCAATCAGTAAACCGGTCGGCCCGTAAACTGATCGGTGCGAGCGATGCCCGCCGGATTGATGATCCGGCGGGCTTTTGTTGACTAAGGGTCAGCCGAGCAGGTGGGCAACGGCGTCGCGTTCTTCCTTCAATTCGTTCAAAGTGAGGGCGAAGCGCTCGCGGGCGAATTCGTCCATTGCGAGGCCGGGTATCCGGGTGACCGTACCGGCCTCGGTGGTGACGGGCACGCCGAACATTATGCCTCCGGGGATGCCGTAGCTGCCGTCCGACGCCACCGCCATCGAGACCCATCTTCCATGCGAGCCGACCACCCAGTCCCGCACCTGATCGATCGCGGCGTTCGCCGCCGATGCCGCCGAGGACGCTCC
>JAQTXO010000408.1 GCA_028688765.1 Acidiphilium sp.
GTTGAGCCAGTCGGCGAACCAGGTGCCGAGGGGTTGGCCTTCCATGCCGCCGAAGACGACTTCGCGGAGGTTGGGTTCGGTGGTGAGGGGCAGGTTGAGGGTCTGGTTGACGATTTCGGCGGTGACCAGTGCGCGCTGCATCGGGGAGGCGATGACGGCGGTGATGCCGCGGCCTTCGAGCAGGGGGGCGGCTTGATGGGCCTGGGCGATGCCGGTGGCGTTGAGCGGGATATCGACCGAGCCCTGGGAGACGCCGCGCGCGTTGTAGTCGGTCTGGCCGTGGCGGAGGAACCAGAAGGGCGCGCGCGGCAGGGACATTATGCGAAGCCTTCGATGGCGAGGGCGCGCTGGACGGCGGGGCGGGATTTCATGCGGGCGTAGTGGGCGGCGACGTTGGGCGGGAGGGTGGCGGCGCCGCGGACATCAGCCCAGAAGCTGACGTAGAACAGGGCGGCGTCGGCGATCGAGTAGTGGTTGAGCAGCCACTCGCGGCCTTCGAGGACTTCATCCATGAGGGCGAAGCCGTCGTTGAAGATGCGGCGGCCCTGGCCACGGACGGTTTCCTCGTCGTCCTCGTCGCCGGAGGGGGTGAAGCGTTCGGCGCGGCGGATGCGGGCGAAGCCGTGGCTGTGCATGGTGCAGTTGCAATGGACCATGTATTCGGTGGCGCGTGCCCAGTCGAGCGGGTCCTGCGGCAGGAGGTTGGCTTCGGGGTTGGTGACGGCGAGGTAGCCGGCGATGGCGATCCATTCGGTGAGGGAGGTGCCATCGTCGAGGATCATGACCGGGACTTTGGATTTCGGGTTGATTTGCTTGAACGCCTCGGAGAATTGTTCGCCGCCGGCCAGATTGACTTCGTGGCTTTGGTAGGGCTTGCCGATTTCCTCAAGGATGACGTGGGTGCCGATCGAGCACGAGCCCGGAGCGTAGTAGAGTTTCATGGCGTTTCCTTCCGGTTCAATCGAAGAGCGAACTGACCGAGGTTTCCTCGGAGATGTTGCGCATGGCGCTGGCGAGCAGCGGGGCGATGGTGAGGATTTTCAGGTTGGGCGGGATGGTGCGGGTGGGGTCGAGCCGGATGGAGTCGGTGATGGTGAGGCTCTCGATCGGGCTGGCGGCGATGCGATCGAGTGCGGCGCCGGAGAGGACGCCGTGGGTGACGTAGGCCGAGGCGGAGACGGCGCCGTGCGCGAGCAGGGCATCGACCGCGTTGCAGAGGGAGCCGCCGGAATCGACGATATCGTCGATCAGGATGCAGTTGCGGCCTTCGACATCGCCGATGACGTTCATGACTTCGGAAACGCCGGCGCGCTCGCGGCGTTTGTCGATGATGGCGAGATCGCAGTTGAGGCGGCTGGCGGTGGCGCGGGCGCGGGCGACGCCGCCGGGGTCGGGTGAGACGACCATGATGTCGCGGTTCGCGAAAAGGTGTTTGATGTCGCGGGCGAACAGGGGGGCGCCGTAGAGGTTATCGACCGGGATATCGAAGAAGCCCTGGATCTGGCCGGCGTGGAGGTCGATGGTGAGGACGCGGTGGGCGCCGGCTTCGGTGATGAGGTTGGCGACCAGTTTGGCCGAGATGGGGGTGCGGGCGCTGGTGCGGCGATCCTGCCTCGCGTAGCCGAAATAGGGGATGACGGCGGTGATGCGGCGGGCGGAGCTGCGGCGCAGGGCATCGAGCGTGATCAGCAGTTCCATCAGATTGTCGTTGGCGGGGAAGGCGGTGGACTGGACGACGAAAACGTCTTCGCCACGGACGTTTTCGAGGATTTCGACATGGATTTCCATGTCGGCGAAACGGCGGATCAGCGCTTGGGTGAGATTCATGCCGAGTTGGGCGGCCACCGCCTCGGCGAGGGGTGGGTTGGAGTTGCAGGCGACGATCTTCATCAGGGATTCCAGTGGCTGAGGCGCGCCGCGCATGTAGCAATCGGGGGGGTGGATGTCCATGCGCGGGGGTGGCGCGGGACGGGCGTGATGAATTGATCGGGCAAGATCGCCATTGCTTTGAGGCGTGGCGGGTCATATTCTCGTTATATGAGTCAGGGATTGTCGCTGCGATCGGACGTGGTGCTGGATGCGTGGCTGACACGTGATGTGTGGCCGCGGCGGATTGTGGCGTTCATCGTCGATTTTCTGCTGATCGCGGTGCTCGGATTCGTTGCGATCTGGGTTATCGTGGTGTTCGGGATTTTGACGCTGGGGCTGGGGTTTCTGCTCGGGCATCTGCTGCCGCTGGTGCCGTTCGTGTATTATGTGGCGTGGCTGGTGACGATGGGGGCGGCGACGCCGGGGCAGCGGTTGCTGGGGCTGACGGTGCGGCAGGATGACAGCCTCGCGCTGGCGAATCCGGTGCGGCCGAGCCTGGCGCAGGCGATTGCGTGGACGGTGCTGCTGTATCTGTCATTCGCGCTGAGCATGGTTCCGTTCGTCGCGGTGTTTTTCAATCGGCGGCGGCGGGCATTGCATGATATTCTCGCGGGGGTGACGGTGGTGCATGCCAGTGCGCTGAACCGGGGGGTGTGAGGGGTGATGCATAAATCGCCGCAGTTTTTCTATGCGACCGCCCCCCTGCCCTGCCCTTACGTGCCCGGACGGGTCGAGCGGAAGGTGGTGACGGAACTGGGTGGCCCCGGGGCGGAGGCGCTGCACGACCGGCTTTCGCGCGGGGGGTTCCGGCGCAGCCATAATATTGCGTATGCGCCGGTGTGCCAGGGGTGCCGCTCGTGCATTCCGATCCGCATTGTCGTGGCGGATTTCGAGCCGAGCCGGACGCAGCGGCGGATTGCGGCGGTGAATGCGGGGTTGCGGGCGTATGAGATGCCGCCGCGCGCGACTTCGGAGCAGTTTCTGCTGTTCCAGCGTTATCAGATGGCGCGGCATGGCGACGGCGACATGGCGGCGATGAGTTTTTACGATTATCGGGCGATGGTCGAGGATACCCCGATCGAGACCTGGCTGGTGGAGTTTCGCGACGAGGCGGATCGGCTGGTGGGGGCGTGCCTGACGGACCGGCTCGGGGATGGGCTTTCGGCAGTGTATTCGTTTTTTGCGCCGGAACTGGCGCGGCGGTCGCTCGGGACCCAGGCGATCATGTGGCTGGTGGAACGGGCGGCGGAGCTGGGGCTGCCCTATGTGTATCTTGGCTATTGGGTGCCGGAGAGCCCGAAGATGAGGTATAAATCGAAGTTCCAGCGCACGCAGGTGCTCGCGGGTGGGGCCTGGGTGGATCGCGACGCGGTGTTCGAGGCGCAGCTTGCGGCGCGGAGTGCCGCACCGGTCACGACGGCGTGACGCGCTGACCGGCGGTTGCCGGTGATCGGCGGTTGTATATCGCCGTGCGGGTTCTAACTCCCGACTGAGGGCGGTTTATGCTGCGTTGCAGCAGACCCTCATGCTGCGTTGCGGCATTGTTCGAGGAGGGAAGATGACGGGTTCAGTTCAACCGGCGACGACGGCGACCGCTGGCAATCCGATCGCGCATGCTGCCGGTTCGGTGACGACGGCGTTGCATGGCTGGCCGCCGGCGGTGACGACGGCGATT
>JAQTXO010000409.1 GCA_028688765.1 Acidiphilium sp.
CACCGCAACTGCAATGCCGAGAATGATGCTCCCGGCGCCACCCGTTGCACCCATCACCCCAGCGCCGAGCACGCCGGAGAGCCCAATGACGGCCCCCTGCGAAAGGTCGATCCCCGCCGTAATGATCACAAAAGTTTGGCCGATCGACAGGACTGCAATAACCGCCACCGACTGAAGCAGGTTCAGCACGTTGCTGCCGCTCATGAACTCCGGTGCTGCCAGGGAAAAGGCCATGATAAGAACGACCAGCACGGCCGCTACCAGAGACGAGTTGAGCAGGGCGACGAGGCCGGACCGAAGGCTGGTCGGGTTGGCCATTGGTTGGGTCGTCATAGGGTTTCCTCTTCGACTAACATCGCCTCAATACCACCCATCGTGCTGGCGAGCAGATCATCCTCGGTTACTTCGCCGCGGTCATACGATGCGATCAGCCTGCCTTCGCGGAAGGCGATGATCCGGTCGGCTGTGCCAAGAAGCTCGGGATTGTAGTTGGAGATCAGAATGATCGTGTGGCCTGAATCGGCAAGATCGGCGATAAATTTGTATATCTCGGCCTTCGAGCCGACATCGACGCCCTTCGTGGGGTTGTTCAACACGAGACAGGTCCGATCGTACAGGAACCAGCGACCAAGGACTACTTTCTGCTGATTTCCGCCCGAGAGGGCACGCGCCGGCAGGAAGGGATTGCCAGGCCGGACGTTCATATGGCTAATCTCGTGTTCGACGAGACGACGCTCTCGTCTGAGGCGAAGAAAACCACGCGCTGTGACAAGTGAGCTGGCCGGTGCCGCAACCAGTGGCAGGCTCATATTCGATGCGACCGAAAGATCCAGCAACAGCGCTTCTGTTCGCCGGTCTTCAGGCACATAGGCGATCCCGGCGCGGAGCGCATCGGCGGCGTTCCTCGGCGCATAACGGTCTCCGTCGAGGGCCATCGAACCGCCGCGCAACCGGCGTAACCCGCCGAGCATTTCTCCGAATGCCGCGCTGCCTGAACCAACCGTACCTGCACCGCCGAGGATCTCGCCCTTCCTGATTTCAAGCGTAAGGGGTTCGATGCCGCTGCAATCCGCATCCTTAAGCTTCAGGACGATCTCGCGCAGCGGCGCGGCCTTACGTGCGGGATAGAATTCGGTCAGCCTGCGGCCCAGCATCGCTCCTAGAATGCGGTCACGATCGACATCGGCCATGTCCTCGTCGAGTGTCACAGTGCCATCGCGCAACACCGTGATTCGGTCGGCCACTGCAAAGACTTCCTCGAGATAGTGCGAAACGAAGACAACTGTGTATCCCTGATCGCGAAGGCGTTTCATGTTGGTCAGGACCGGCCGAATCTCGCGTTGCGTCAACGACGCCGTCGGTTCATCAAACAGGACAATCTTCGGCTTCCGACTTAGGCATTTCAGAATTTCGACGATCTGCTGCTCGGCGACGGTAAGCTCGGCCACAGCTCGTTCGAGATCGGGACGCGGAAAGCCGAGTTCGCGCACCAGCCGCTCGGCGTCCTCTCGCAGGCGACGTAATTGCATCAAGCCGAAGCTGCGAGGCTCGTTCCCGACGTAAATGTTCGAATAACCCGAAAGATGGGGAAACAGGCTGAGTTCCTGGAAGATGAGCCCGACGCCAGCAGCCGTGGCCTGCGAGGTGTCGGCGAAGATGACAGGTTTGCCGTCGAGCTCGATCGTTCCGCCGCTTGGTGTCTGTGCGCCGCCGAGGACCTTGAGCAAGGTGCTCTTGCCAGAACCGTTCTCGCCCGCGAGCGCATGGATCGTGCCGGGACGGATTTCAACATTGACACCGTTCAAAGCAGTGATCGGCCCGAAGCGGACCGAAAGATCCCGTACCCCGATCATGCCTGCAGCCTCTGCGGCAACTGGCCAGCTCGCGGTTTTTTGCACGATCCCCGCACGATCAGGTTTGTTGGCATCATGATGCGGTCGGGCGCACGGTCATCTTCACCGGCGAGGCGCCGAAGCATGAGGCGAGCCGCCAACGCCCCCTGTTCCTCCGCTGGTCGAGCGATCACTGTGAGTGGTGGATTCAAAAGTACGCCGAGATCGAGGTCATCAAAGCCAATTAGGGAGATATCCATGGGCATCCTGACCCGGCGTGCGGCGAGAGCCTTCAGACTCCCAACCGTCATGACGTTGTTGGCACAGAAGACTGCCGTTGGCGGTTTGGGAAGGTCGAGGAGTCGCAGCATCGCCTCATAGCCGCCGGATTCCCTGAAATTCGCGACTTCGAGATATTCGCGCGGCGGTTCGATACCAGCCTTCGCGAGTGCCGCCAGGAAACCGTCATACCGCATCCGGCCCGGCGTGTTCACCAGAGGCCCGCTGATCATCGCGATTGCGGTATGACCAAGCTCCACGAGATGCGAAGCTGCGGCTGCCGCACCACCGGCATTGTCGACCAGCACACTGTCGAAAATCTTTTCCGACAATTCGCGGTCAACCATCACAATCGGCATGCCCGCTCGTCGCATCCGCAGCGGTGTTTCCTCCTGCTCGGCGGCAGGAGCAAGGATGATCCCATCCACACGATGCATCAGGTCATGCAGGACGGCGTCCTCGGTAGTCGCGGACTCATCTGTATTGGCAAGAAAAAGACGATAGTGCGTGTCGCGGAATACCGACTCGACGCCTTTCGCCACCGCAGCAAAGTAAGGGTTGGTAATGTCAGGAACGACCATCGCGATGGCATAATGGATGCCAGAGCGCAGGCTACGCGCAGCAACGGCAGGGCGATAGCCCAGCGCCTCTATCGCTTGAACGATGCGTTCGACCTCACGGACCCGCTCGCCGCCCAGAAAGCGCGATACGGTCGCGGTCGACACTCCGGCCTGTCTGGCAACATCGGAAATTCGTGCTGTCACTGATATCGTTTTCACTCCCTTCTGTAATCGATACCAGTGACTCGTCTGAACTGTCAATCGCCGACGTGGCGTCGCCCCGGGGGACTCACTGAAGCGTGTTCACGCTGAATGTCGAGGCAAGGATTCGAGGTATGCAATGTCCAAGGCTGTTGATTTCCTGCTGACTTCGCGCCTGAGTTTTTCTTTGGGCTACCAGAGCAGATTGGTCGGCTTGTGTCGGATGGTGGGGCCATATTCGGTCGCCAAGTTGCGAACCGCGGTTGACTGTTTTCCTCGCAGTACCGGGATTTCTCGATGAGCGATATTTCAAGATTTGGTCATCTATTCAGGGCAAGCATAGTGGCTCGTTGTTCGTCGGGGTTGAACATGGGTGTCTCCATGGGCCGGGCGGTGTGTCCCGCCCGGCCCGTTGATGGTGAGAGAGCGGCGTTACTCCGCCGCCATCTGTTCCGACTGGCTGAGTGATCCGGCTTCGGGTGCCTCACCGGGCGCCGGCTCGTCTTCGGGGTCCTCGTCAGCCTCGGTGGAGCCATCGGGAGCCTCGTCGTCGATCGCGACGTCGCTCTCGTCGTCATTCGCCGCGGCAAGGCGTGCCTGAGTTTCCGCCAGCTTGGTCAATTCCTCCTGCGACAGGGCGAAGGTTGCGGCGGGGTAGACGAAGC
>JAQTXO010000410.1 GCA_028688765.1 Acidiphilium sp.
GATTGAAGGTCCGATTCCGGAGAAGCTGGCTTTAGAGGGGGTGGCGAGATTGATCCCTGTGAGGGAACTCGTGACGCCGTTCATCTGCGCGATTTTCCAGAAATAGGCCCCGGCGCCGGCCCAGCCAAGGTCTTCCATTTGTTGTTCCCTGGTGTCGAGATTCCCCTGGGTGCCAGACGCCGCGCCAAGGGACTGGATTTCGTTCGTCGCGGACTGGGTGAGCATCGAGGTAAGTTGGTTCGATGCTGTGACGTAGGTGGCCCAGAGTGGTGTGAAAGCGCTGTCCTCCCGGCTCGACCACCAGGTATCCGCTGCCGTCTGCGCGGCTGGGTCGATGATGGAGCCGAGAACGTACTGGATATCGGCAAGATCGGCCGTGTCCATGTTGACCGACTGCCCGTCGACGGGCTGGGCCCCTACACCGGTGTTGATCCGATAGGCACCGCAGGTGGGATTGCTGCCGACGGCGTTGCTGGCGGCGTTAAAGCTGAGGACGATGTAATTGCTCGATCCACTGCCTCCGGAGATCTCGGCCGGCGGGGGGATTTCCTGGGGATTATCCGCGGCGTCATTGATCAGATCTCGGCAGACATCGGAGTCGATCAGGTCGGCCACCAGCGGCTCGACATTGGGGATGTGCGGGGTGGTGATCGGCAAACCCTGAGGGCCGATCGCATCTACCGCCTGATTATAGAGGTAGTCTGCCCCGCCGATACCCCAACCCGCAGCCGTCATGATGGACTCCTGCCCGACGGAGAACCCGCTGGCGAGCGGGATCATCATGATCGCCGCGAAGCCCATGCGGACCGGCGACCAGGACGATGTCTTTTCGGACAGCACCCGACCGGTCTCGGCACCACGATGGATTTCGACGATGGTCGAATAAGCAACGAACGCCGTCGCGATCAGCATCACCAACCCGTTGAAATCACCGAGCATGACGCCGATGACCGACTGTTCGCCTCCGAGACCCGGCGTGGCAGTGCTGCTCGATGCGGGAAAGAGCTGGTGGAGTATCCCGTTCGACCAGTCCGTGCCGGGCGTCAGGCTGCCCCAGCCAATCTGGCCTTGCGGTGCCGATCCGGCAGCGTGGGCGGTCGCGATCAGCACTATCGAGAGCAGCAGGGGCAGCGCGATGCGTCCGGCGGTCTTCACGGTCACATCCCCATGCCGGGGCTGATGTCCTGTTGCGGCTGCGGCATCGCGCCGGGATCCATGCCGAAGGCCTGACGGACGAGCGCGATCATGTTGCGAACAGCGTCCCGCGCGACCTCGCTGAGGCTTTCGATCAGCGATTTGCCTGGTTTGTCTCCGGGAAAGGCGCGTGCCGCCTCGGCAAGGACCTGATCCTGCGCTTTGAAGTGTGCCTCGGCATCTTTCGGATCGAGGTCGAATTTGCGGTAGGCGGTGTCGACCTTGGCACGGTCCTCGCCGTAAGCGTTCAACTTGGTGACGGCATTCTCGATCGCTGCACCGAGAGCAGGATTTTCCTGCACGGCTTTGTCGAACTCCTGCCGGAGGCCCGCGTATTTACCATCCGGCTTCATTTCCGTGATGACGGCGGAGACATCGTTGCCCTCCGCGCGGGCGGCTGCCGTGATCTTACCCATGATGTCGCGTCCAGGCCCGGCAAGCAGATCATTCATGGCGGCCGCAGCCTCCTTTCCCGAGACCGATGCCCGGTCGATCGCTGGGCCGATCCGGCTCTGGGAAGAGTCTGCGCCCAGATTGCCGATCACGCCCGTGAGCCCGGTATCGGCGGTTTTCGGCCAGGCTGCCGGGGCGTCGGCGCGCGCCACGCCCGTTTCTTCAGGCCTTTTGCTGCCGAAGATGATATCGTGGGTATATTCCTGGAATGCCGATCGCTTTGGCGTTGCTGCCGTGGCTCCTGGGTTTGGGGACGGTGTCGGTGCGTTCGCTGCGCTCGCTTGTGGGCTTTCCCCGGATGGTTTTGGAGACGCAGGGGTCGTGGCCTCCGGCGCGCGCGGAGCGGTGAAGTTCGGGGCGGGCGGGATAGGAGGCATGGGCGGCGGAGTTTCGCCACGCGCACGCATTTCCTCGGCCTGTTGGGCGAGGAGCTTGCGGTGGATCGATCCTTCGCCCTGAAACCGCTCGTGCCAGGCGAGTGCGATGCCGTTCAGGCGTTCGAGGAAATTGCCCGGCTGGCGGACGGGCACCGTCAAACCGTCCCCTGATTGGACTACGGGCTGTTCCTTGGCTTTCTGTACGTCTGTTTTGGCCGAGGCATTCTTTTCGATTGTTGACTCGGCCCGGTGAACACGCTGGCCTTCGGCCGCGTCCGCTTGCTGTGTCGATTGTGCTGTCCGCTGCGTCGATTGTGCGGTGGTTGCGGCTGCCGATCGATCGGTCTGCCGTTGTGCTTCGATGGCGCTGATCTGGGCGATAGATTCGAAGAGGCTTCTGCCAAGTTCGGTAGTCTTTGCGTTGATTTCAGGTGTCATCTGTGGGTAGGGCTGCGCCGCCACGAAACTCGCGAAATCCCGGATTCTGTCCACCAATTCCTGATCCCTGATATTTTTGGTGGCGACCAGGGCGACGCGGACGTCCTGATTGCTGAGGCCTGGCATGGTCTCGCCGGCGGCTTTGATTGCGGCGCGCTGATCGTCCGGCAGAGCCAGTTTTTGGCCGGTATGTTTTTCCACATCCATCAGCGCCCAACCGATCTTCATCTGGAAGGCCGGTTCGCGCAGTTGGGTCGGATTGGCCTGTCCCGCCTCGATCAGAGCCTGAACCTTTGGCAGGATATCCATCATTTCGGGGGCGTTCGATGTTTCGGCGATCTTGCTGAGCTTCCTGAGCACTTCCAGCGAGCGATCCGGGGTTTCCTGCGGTGCCGCTTGTGATGTCTCCCCTGCCTGATTGCTCGACGCGCCGGTGTTCGATGTTGCCGATGTTGCTTCCGGCAGCCGCGCGGTTTCGGGATTGGCCTTCAGATAGGCGGTCCATGTGAAGCTCTTGTCCGTGGGCGCGTAACGCACCGTCTGGACGCCTGCCGTCTCGGCGACCTTCGCGACATATTGCGCCGTGGTTTCGCCGTGGTTGCCGCGATTGGTGGCGATCCCGAGTTCGGCACCCGGCAGCTCCGCGATTTTCCTGAGTTCCTCGGCGAGGGCCTTACTCGATCCGGTGGAGAGCGATCCGGCGCTGGCAACGTAGAGCGTATCGGGTCGCAGTTTTTCGATCTGGGCGATGGCGAGGGCTTCGCTGGGTTGTTCGGTGAAGACGATGCGGGTCGGCGCTTCGCCGCCCGCGAGGCGGACGAGTGCCTTCTGGCTGCCACGCAGCATGGCGTGCGGGAGATCCTTGCTATCGGTCGAGACGCCGGTGATCCCGCCATTGGCGTCCCGATGCGGATACCAGGCGGTGCCGCCAGGTCCCTCGCGCAAGGCGTCACCTTTGGTGGCGGCCTCCACGATTGCAGGGGAGAGGCCGAGATCTTCGGTAAGATGTTTGAACGCGGGGGAATTTGGCTGGACGATCGGGGCGCGGGTCCATCGGGTGGACATGGCGGGCT
>JAQTXO010000411.1 GCA_028688765.1 Acidiphilium sp.
GCAGCACCAGAGACGAAAGATCCCGCAAGCGATCCGATAGCGACATGATTTCAATTGCAATCCGGTTGCATTTCAGGCCATCATACACAACCTTCAATTGAATGTCGCCGGTCAACAGGATGTTGCGATGCCCGCAAGCCACCCCGATCCATCGACCAGCCCCCGGGCATCGCAGCCCGCCCGCCCCCTGCTCAGCGTGGCGATCTGCACCCATAACCGCAGCCTCGCCACCGCCCGCTGCCTCGCCGGGCTCGGCGCCCCCCGGTCCGACATCGACATTCTGATCATCGATTCCGGGTCGAATGCCATCGAGGCCGAAGCGATCGAGCGCATCAGCACCCGGTTCGGTGCGCAGCACATCCGTCTCGCGGCCATGGGGCTGAGCGCCGCCCGCAACGCCGCCCTCGCCGCATCCCACGGCACCTGGATCGCCTATCTCGACGACGATGCCACCCCCGCGCCGGACTGGGTCGAGGTCCTCACCCGCTCGATCGCGCAGGATCCCGACATCGCGGCGATGGGCGGCAGCATCCTGCCGCAATTCCAATCCCGCCTGCCATCCTGGTGGCCGCCATCGCTGCGCGCGGTGCTCACCATCATCGACACGGTCAAGCCCGACGACCCCGGCGCTGCCGACACCGAACCCTATGCCGCGAACATCGCCTTCCGCCGCGACATCCTCACAAGGTTCGGCGGTTTCCCGGCCTGCCTCGGCCGGCACGGCGTCCGCCTGCTGTCGAACGAGGAAACCTACATCATCCGCCGCCTGCGCCGCGCCCGCCTGAAAGTCCGGTTCAATCCGCATCTGGTGGTGCACCACGAAATCGCCCGCGAACGCCTGCAGCCCGCCTGGCTGATCGACCGTCAGTACTGGAGCGGGGTTTCCGAAGCCGTGATGCTCGGCGCGCTCGCCGAACCCCGGGCGCGCAAGGCATGGCGCATGGCGGCCCACACCATCCTGCTGGCACCCTTGCTGTTCTGGCCGAAATCGAGCACCGCCCTTCTCACCCTGCGCTGCACCGCCGCCTTCGCCGCCGGCTTCGTCCACGGCATCCTGACCGACGCGCCGGACCGCGTTCACTCCGCCTGATGCGACGGCTCGACATCGATCGCGCCAAAGGCCTCGCGATCATGCTCGTGGTGTTCGGCCATATCGTCGCCCGCCAGGACCCCGCCCACGTCGCCTGGTACCCGCCGCTGCGCCGTGGAATCTACGGATTTCACATGCCGTTCTTCTTCTATCTGAGCGGCATGGTCGCCTCCCTCGCCGGTCACGTCCGGGTCCCGCCACGCGCATGGGCTGGCCTGCTGAAATCCCGCGCGCGCCGCCTCCTGCTGCCCTTCGCCGTGATGGGTCTGCTGATCATCGCGGGCAAACTCGCCGCCGCCCGGTTCATGTATGTCGACAATCCCCCCCACAGCGTGCTCGCCGGCATGATCGACCTCGTGTGGAACCCGGGGCGCAGCCCCGCCTATTCGCTCTGGTACCTCGCGGTGCTCTTCGTCCTCGGCATCACCACCCCCGTCGCGGTCTGGCTCGCCCGCAACCGGCTGTGGCTGGTCCTGCTCGGGTTCGCGGCCCTCGAATGGGCCACGCCGCCATGGCATCTCTACCTCGCCGATATCTGCCGCTACGGCCTGTTCTACGTCATCGGCATCGGCGCCGGAGCCGCCGGGGCGCGCTGGACCGACTGGATCGATCGCTGGCATCGCCCCCTGATGGCCGTCTTCGCCACCGGCTTCGTCCTCGTCGCCCGGTTCGGCCACGCCTGGCCGTTCGACCTCCGGTTACTCGCACTCGGCATCATTTCGATGCCGGCCGTTCATTCTTTGGTAAGACGTCCGTGGTTATCCTCCGATCGTATCTTGGTCACGATGGGGCGATATTCACTCATGATCTACCTGTTCAACACGATCTTCATCGGCTTCACCAAAGGGGTGCTGCTGCACCTGACCTCCTGGAACGGCGATCATTTTCTCCTGTTCCTGGTCGCGATGATGACCACCGGCATGATCGGCCCGATCGTGCTGAAACGCACGGTGCTGCGCGCCATCCCCCCGCTCGACCGGATGACCGGATGATCGGGCCATGTCCGGTTTCATGTCTCGTTCCAGCGCGGTCGCGCGCTTCCTCGACCGTCTGCCGACCGATCTCGCCGGCAGTTTCTCCGATGCCCAGCTCGCCGCGATCGATCTGCATTTCGGCATGCGCTACCGCGCCCGCCACCTGATCGACTGGCGGCACCGCTTCGGCATCGCGCGTTTCAGGCTCTACGCCGTTCTCCTGATCGGGCGTGATCGCAATGCTGCCTGAACCCTCTGGGCGATCAACATCCCCACCATCACGGCCAGCCAGACGATCCGGCTCTGATAGCGGTCATGCGGTCCGGAAAGCGCGCCGGTGACCGCGGCATTGCCGATCAGCGCAAGGTCGACGATCCAGGCCAACGCAACCAGCCGGCCGCCCCGCCCGAAGGTCGCGGGCCACCACCCAGCACCGCAAAACCCCGCCACGGGAAAAGCGAGCGCAACCGCCCCGGTCAGCGCCATCCCGATCACCGCAAGCCCCTGCACCACCGACATCAGCAAGTCCGGAACCCTCAGCCTGCCATGCGCCTGCAGGCTTCCGATGAACGCGCGCACGTCGGGTCGCGCCATATCGCGCGCGATCGTCTGCCACGCCGTGGCATACCACGGCCGCAGGCCGCTCCCGGGCGCGAACGTCATCATCTGACGCAGAAAATCCCGCCCCGCATCCCGCGCCACCCATCCGGGCTCGGCGACCAGGGTCGCCGTAACGATCGCCTTGGTCTGCCCGATCAACCGGACCGGCCCGCCGGCGCGATACAGCGGACTGCCCGCCCGCCACAGAAACGCATCCGCAGTATGCGGAATCTCATGCCGATACGCGCACAACGCCCAACCCCGCACCGCACAATCCCGCGCCAGCACCACCCGCGCCGGCCCATCCCCAAGCAGCCGCGCCAGAATGAACGTCGCGCCATACGGCGAGGGCGATGGCCGGCCCGAAGCGATCAGATTGACCCCGATCAGCGCCGCCGTACCGATCACCACCGGCAGCAGCAACGCCCGCCACCGCACCCAGCCGCGCCGCAAAACGCGCACCGCCAGCACAGTGAGGCACAAGCCCGCATAGATCGGCAGGTTGCTCAGATGCACCATCAGCGCCAGCGTCACGATCCCCGCCAACACCGGGATTTCGACGTTCGACAGGTCAGCTTCCAGCACCAGCAGCGCAAAGGCCAGCACCATCATCGGGGTGAAAATATCCGGCATGATCTGCGCCGCCGTCCACGGCAGCGACGTCACCAGCGACAGCCCGCCCAGAAGCACCGCCCCGGCCCCCAATCCCGCACCGGGAACCACCATCAACTGCGTCCGCCGGATCAGCCAGGATGTCGCGAGGCACTGCGCCAGAACCGGCGGCCACAGGCTCCGCCCCCAATCCAGCGTAAGAATGAAAAAGCTATAAAACGGGGGCCGGTCCCAGCCGAGATGAAACTC
>JAQTXO010000412.1 GCA_028688765.1 Acidiphilium sp.
TGGATCAGGGGTTGGAGCGGCTGGTTTATGTCGATCTGGATGCGCATCATGGCGATGGGGTGCAGGCGGCGTTCGCGGATGATCCCAGGGTGTTGACGATCAGCGTGCATGAGGCGGGGCGGTGGCGGCATACCGGGGTGGTGTCTGATCCGGGGCGGGGGGTGCTGAATTTTCCGGTGCCGGCGGGGCTGAACGATGTCGAGATGGATTTTCTGATGCAGGAGGCGATTTTGCCGGCGGTGGCGGCGCATCGGCCCCAGGGGATATTGGTGGTGCCGGGGTCGGACGCGCTGGCGGATGATCCGATGTCGAAGCTGCGGCTGAGCAATTTCGGGCTGTGGCGGGCGGTGGGGGCGTTGCGGGGGCTGGCGCCGCGTTTCGTGGTGCAGGGCGGGGGCGGGTATAATCCGTTCGGGCTGGCGCGGGCGTGGGCGGGGATCTGGGCGCTGCTCAACGGGATAGCGGTGCCGGAGGTGTTACCGCAGGCGGCCTTGGACGTTCTGGCGCAGATCCGCTATTTCCGGGTGGACGGGCGCGCGACGCCGGCACGGTGGCTGAGCAGTATCGCGGATCGACCGCGTATTGGCTCGGTGCGGGCGGAGGTGCGCGCGTTGGCGGCTTCATGAGATGGGATGGATTTATGACCAAGTGGACGGCGCGGTGGATGTGCGGGACCGGGGTGGCGGCGGTGATCGGGATGGCCTCGGCGGGGGTGGCATCGGCGGCGATCACCGGGCCGCAGAAGGGGCTTGCGACCGAGACGCTGACGATTGTCAACCAGCATGGCAAGCGATTCACGTTCAAGGTGGAGCAGGCGCTGACGCCGGAGCAGCAGGAGATCGGGCTGATGTTCCGCAAGGTGGTGCCGGCGGATACCGGGATGATCTTTCCGTGGGACCCGCCGCAGGTTTCCGAGATGTGGATGAAGAATACGCTGGTGCCGCTCGATATGGTGTTCATCGGGCCGCATGGGACGATCCGGCATATCGCCAATGACACCGTGCCGGAGAGTTTGCGGGTGATTTCGAGCCGGGTGCCGGTGGCGGCGACGCTGGAGTTGCAGGGCGGGATTACCGCCAAGGACGATATCGACGTGGGGGACAAGGTGATCGCATCGCAATTCGGCGATGAGAAGTGAGTTGCTTGCGCTGCGGCGGCGCAGGGCATAGGAAGCGGATCGGTCGGGGCGTGGCGCAGCCTGGTAGCGCGCTTGTTTTGGGTACAAGAGGCCCCCGGTTCGAGTCCGGGCGCCCCGATGTTTTCGAGGGGATTGCGATGAACCGCGCGCGTATTTTTCTGCCGCCGAAGACCGCGATGCAGTCGGGCCGGGCCAAGACGCATCGGTGGGTGCTGGAATTCGAGCCGGCGATGGCCAAGGTGATCGATCCGCTGATGGGGTGGACCGGATCGGGCGACATGATGGCGACCGAGGTGCGGTTGTCGTTCGACACGCGCGACGAGGCGGAGGCTTATGCCGAGCGGTGCGGGATTGCTTACGATATCGAGATTCCGACCGAGCATCGGCGCCGGCCCAAGGCCTATGCGGATAATTTCAAGTTCGATCGCCGGGCGAACTGGACCCATTGACGGGGCGGCGCGTGCCGGTAATCAGTCGGCCAGCGGCCCCGTAGCTCAACTGGATAGAGCACCCGCCTTCTAAGCGGGATGTTGCGTGTTCGAGCCACGCCGGGGTCGCCATATTTGTCACACTGCCGATACAGTAATGATGGTGCGGCGATATTACGGCTTCACTTATCGGTGGCGATTTGCGACTATGCCGGGAGAGGCTGAGCCGATGGCGTGACGGCCGGCTGGGGGTTTGCGCAAAACCTGCAAGGATCACGCCATAGGGAGATCTTTCATGAAATTATCCGCACGTTACGGCGTGGTTGTGGCCCTGCTGGCATTGGCCGGGTGCTCGACCACGGCACAGGGGCCGGAATCGAGCACGCTGGCGCCGCAGGATCTGCATTTCATCACGACCGCGTATCAGCTGGTTCATTTCGATCTGGATGCCTGCGCTTTCGTGCAGAAGAGCACGCTGACGCCGCAGACGATGCCGGTGGTCGACAAGATCTGTGCCGATGCGAAGGAATATGCGCCGAAGATCCGCGCGCAGGCGGCAGATAACAACGTGACCTTGCCGAATACGTTGCCGACCGATCTGAAGGCGAAGCTGGTGACGCTGACCTATCATCCGGAGCCCAACCTCGCGGTTGCGTTCATTCGCGATGAAATTTCGAGCCATGAGAGCGCGCTGGCGGTGTTTCAGGACGAGCAGCAGAACGGGGTGAACCCGACCTTCAAGCAGGTAGCGGCGCAGACGACGCCGCTGCTTGAACAGAATCTGACGATGCTGCGGGCGGCGCTGCCTGCGGGAACCGGGGAGTAGGCTGGACCCGGCGACCGCATGACGGTCGCCGGGTTCGCTTTTGTCGCGAGACGATCAGGGCCGCCGCTGCTGCGGCGGCCCTGGTTGTTTCAGAAGACCTTGGCGATCTGGGCGAGGAAGATCACGTTGTTTTTCAGGCCGCCGCGAACCCGGACATCGGTGGTGAGCGAGGCCTGCACAGCGACGGTGGGGGCGATGAAGGTGCCGGCGTTGACGCCGATCGTGGTCGCGTCGATCCGGCTGCCGGTGTCAAAATTGCCGATGGGAGAGGTCAGGTAGGATTTGCCGCCCCAGGTCTGTTCGAAGCTCAGGCCGATATAGCCGGCGGTCGACGGATGGACGTAGTAGGGCAGATAGACGATCAACTGGCCGGAGGGCTGGGTGTGCTCATGCGAGGTGAACGGGCCGACGGCCGGACCATCGTTGTTGACGCCGTAGATGTATCCATCGAGCCAGACTTCGAAATCGAGGCGGTGGCCCTTCGGTGGGCCGAACAGCCGGTGGCCGAAGCCGATTTCGAGGTTGTTGACCATCTGGTTGTTGCTGGCGTTGAGCGAGGCCGAGCTTTCATAGGCGCCGACCGCCGGGCTGAGGAAGTAGGTGATGTTGAAATAGGCGTCCTGCGTCGGGTCGCTATAGGGATAGATGAAGGCGGAGAGCTGGGGTTCGGCGAAACCGCTGTTGCTCGGCAGGTCGGTGCCGTCGATTTTGGTGTTGCCTATGAAATTGGTATCGGGCGCGATGATCTGCACGCCCCACTGCATTCCGGCGATCTGGCCGAAGGTGTGGACGTAGCGCAAAATCGGCGTGTCGGTGACGATGCTGGTGTCGCCCTCCTTGGTGCCGTTGGCGCGGTAGAAGCTGCTGCCCGAGGTGACTTCGTTATAGAGGATCGCGATGTTGACGTTGGGCGGCGGGGTGATCAGGTCGTAGGGCAGCGGGCCGCCGGCGAGCGCCGGGGCGGTTGCGGCGGCCAGAGCGATGACGGACCCGATCGCGGCACCGGCAATGACGCTCAGGGTGCGGGCGATGGGCTGGCGTTCGACGGATTTCATGAGATGATCCCTCCCGGTTCAGAATTATTTCGGTCTTGTTTCAGGTGAGTGTGCGGCGAATAGTGCGGCTTATCA
>JAQTXO010000413.1 GCA_028688765.1 Acidiphilium sp.
TCTTTCGGCGATGGTGCTCGATTTCGCCAAGACCGATTATTCGGCCCCGGCGCTGCACGCCGCCATGGTGGCCTATGCCGAGGAGAGCGGCAAAAAGCTCAGGGTGGTGGCGGAACCACTGCGTGCGGCCCTGACCGGCAGCACGATCAGCCCGCCGCTCGATGCGACGATGGCGGTTCTCGGTCAGTTTGAGGTCGAGCGGCGGGTGTTCGCGGTGTTGGCGGATTGACCCCCCGTCAGGGGCGGACGAGGATGTAGCCCTTGGTCACGAGTTCCATGATCCGGGGGATGCCATAAGGTGTCGGGATCGCGTGGGGATTGAGTTTCGGCGCGTGGCCGGTCTTGCGCTTGATCGTGTCGATCGTGTTCATGCAGACATCGAATTCGACGCCCTGTGACACCAGGCTGTCGACGGCTTCGCGCAGAGGCGAGTTGGCATAGAGCAGTTGCACGCCCGGACCGAAACAGACCACAACGATCGAGACCGTATCGGGATAGTCCTTGAGAACGGAATTCGCGCCGCTGATGATCGCCTTCTGCTTCTCCATCGAATCATCGGAGAGCTGCAGGACGAGTTTGTGGGTCGCGAATGGATTGGCGTCCGCACGGGCGCAGCGGATGGTTGCGAGGCCGCCCAGAGGCAGCCCCGCGACGATCAGACCCGTAAGGGCAGTCCGGCGTTTCATTAAACCGGTTCTAGACCCGGATTGCCCTTCACACCAAGCAGTTTCACATGGTTCGGCTTCGTGACCTTGATGGTCTTTTTGCGCTTCAGGTTGGTTGCCACCACTTCCCACACCGGCTTGCCGGTCTGCGGCAGTGAAACCGAGGCCCAGCTGACGGTTTTGTAGGTCTTGTTGGCCTCGACCGGCTTGCCGTTGTTCAGCGTCATGTCGGAGATCCGGTGCTCGATCAGCTTGCGCGGGGCGCAGGCGTAATTCATGCCGCCCACCCGGATCATATCGCCCCCCTGCTCATAGTAAGCGTTGCGATTGAACAGATTATCGCAGACATCCTCCATCATCGACTTGATTTCGGCGCCGGTCATCATCTGCGTGTAGGCCATGGGATAGGTGATCGCCGTCTCGGTCAGCAGATCACCCATGGTGAATTCGCTGCCGGGGAGGAAGGAATTGCCCCAGCGGAAGCCGGGCGAGAAGGCGATCTCCGCGTCCATTTCCTCCATGCAGGCGTCCATGATCACCTGATCGACCGAGCCGTAGAAATTATTGCGCCGGTACAGCAGGCTTTCGACGTCGGCGATCTTTTCGTCGAGCATCTTCTGGTAGGGCGCGTAGCCTTTGGTAACCTCGGCGGCGACGGCGGCGTCCGGCTTGATCATGTCGGTGTAGATCGGCAGCAGCTTGTAATGCAGATCCTTGAGTTTGCCCTTGGACAGTTCGAGATCGAGCACGCCGATGAACTTGCCGGCGGTGCCGGCATTGGTCACGATGGTCTGGCCGCTGGCATTTTTGATGATGACCGGAACCGGCACCGCATCATGGGTATGACCGCCCAGAATGATATCGATGCCGGTGACGTTGGCCGCCATTTTCAGGTCGACTTCCATGCCGTTATGCGAGAGCACCAGCACGGTATCGACTTTCTTGACGGTACGCAGGTGGTCGACGACCTTCTGCATGTTGTCGGGACGGATCCCGAAGCGCCAGTCCGGCACGAACCGGCGGGGATGCGCGATCGGCACGTAAGGGAAGGCCTGACCGATGATCGCGACCTGATAGCCGCCGAGTTCACGGATGATGTAAGGTTCGAACACCGAGCCGGTCTTCTGGTCGAAGGCCGGCGCACCCATCATTCCGGCCTCGGCGGAGAGAAAAACGTTCTGGGCGATGAACTTGCCGTTCAGCGCCTTGATGATCTTTTCGATACCGTCCTGGCCGTAGGTGAATTCCCAGTGGCCCGTCATGGCATCGATGCCGAGCATGTTGCCGAGCGCCACCATATTGAGGCCACCAGACATATTGGCCGGCCCGGTGCCCTGGCACAGATCGCCGCCATCGACCAGCAGGGACTTGCCAGCACCCGCGCCGGCGCGCAGCTTGTCGATCACCGGTTTGAGGTAGGCGAAGCCGCCCAGCGGCCCATAGCGGTGGGCGAGCTTTTCGAAATCGAGGAAGGTGAAGGCATGGGCATCGCGGGTGCCGGTGTGCATGCCGTAATGCTTGAGGAACGCGTGGCCGACGAAGTGGGGCGGCTGACCATCCATTGAACCCACACCGATATTCTGGTTCGGCTCGCGGAACTGCACCGGCAAGGCGTTGGCGTGGGTGTCGGTTTCGTGAATGATCCGCACATCGCCCTGCATGGGCACGTCGTACGGGTCGGTTGCCGAGAACGCGAAGCGCGGCATCAGGGCCGTGCTGGCCGCGGCGGTGAGTACCGCGCGTCGTGTTGTTTTCATGGGGTCGTTCTCCTCAAATCGGGGGGCGCAGGGGGGCCGGACCGAAAGGTCGGTCCGGCACGGCGCGCTATTTCGGCACTTCGTTCTGCCAGAGCTTCTTCTGCGCCTTGGCCTGATTGATCGAGAGTTTGGCGAGCGTATCCGCGCGCTCGGCCTTCGCCTGGGCGGTGGCGTAATCGCCCTTGGTCTCGGCCGCTTTCGCGTCCTTGAAATCGGCGACGGTTTCGAGCCACTGGTCGTTGTAACTCGCTGCGGTTTTCATTGAAGCAGCGGCAGCGGCGATCGCCTTCGCTGCATCCGCTTTCGACACGCTGGCCGCATAGGTGCTGGTGACGGAGAGCAGGAAGGCGGGAACGGCGGCAATCAGGACGAGATGTTTCATAGCGGGTCTCCTCATGGCCGTGCGCCGGGGCCGGCCACCGGCAGGCCGTTGCTCATTGTCGTCAGAAAATACGCCAGATCGGCATAAACCGGAGAATCCGCCTTTAGCGGGGCTCCTTTAACTTTTTCGTTGCAGCCGATGAACCGGCGGACCAGCGTGCCCATGTCGCCCCATTTCGACCGATAAAGCGGGAAGGATGCTGTCATGCCGAGCGCGGGCGCCAGAATATCGCCGCGCAGATGCTTGCCGGCCGCCTGAAGATGGCAGCTTGCGCAGGAGAAATTGAGCTGGCCGCGTCGTGAATAGAAATATTCCTTGCCGACCGTATAGGCCGCAAGCGCCGCCTTGGTATGCGGAACCACGACATCGATCGGCTTACCGTCCGAGGTCGAGGTCATGTAGGCATCGATATCGGCCAGAGGGCCTTTGGTGAGCTTCAGCGGCTTCAGACCGTTTTCGGTGCGGCACTGGTTGATCGCGAGGCCCAGCGTCATGACCTTGCCGGTCTTCTGGTCGAACATCGGATAATTCTGCGCGATGCCGATCCCGCCATTGGGGAAGCACGAAGCGTAGCTTTTGCCGTTGGGGAATTTGGTGTTGAACAGCGTCTTGCCGTTATCGACCGCGAAAGAGTAAGGCGGGAATTCCAGGATCTGCTTCCATTGCTTGCGGAGCGATGCACTGAAATTATATGAGCCGTTGACATAGTCTT
>JAQTXO010000414.1 GCA_028688765.1 Acidiphilium sp.
CCGCCCGTTGGGTCGCCCGCCTGCCCGAACAGCTTGGCACGCTGACCGGCGAACTGGTCCACCCCGCCGCCGCCCTGGCGATGAACGATATGCTGGCCCTCGCCGTGCTCCGCGCCGCCTGCGCGGTTGCCGCCGGAGCATTGCCGGAGCGCGAAGCCCACCCTGCCGCGTTCCTCGGCCTCGCCCGCCTGTTCGCCGGAATTGCCATTCCGGATGCCGCTTTGCCTGCACTGGTCCGCTTCGAAATCGAGTTGCTCCGCGAACTCGGCTACGGGCTCGACCTGACGGGCTGCGCCGTCACCGGCGCCACCGATGACCTCGCCTTCGTCTCCCCGCGCACCGGTCGCGCCGTCTCCCGCGCCGCCGCCGGAATCTGGCAATCCCGCCTGCTCGCCCTGCCGCCCTTCCTGATCACCGATGAACCGGCGAATTTTCCCGCCTGCCGTGACGGTCTGGCTTTGACCGGTCACTTCCTCGCCCGCGATGCCTTCGGTGCCCGTCACGCGCCGCTTCCCTCCGCGCGGGTCGCCCTCTATGACCTCGTGACACGACGGATAAACGGAGACACGAATGCCGGATGATCTGACCGGAACCATCCAGGACACCCCGCTCGCCACGGCCCTGTCCGAGCGCTACCTCGCCTATGCGCTCTCCACCATCATGTCCCGCTCGCTGCCGGACGTGCGGGATGGGCTGAAACCGGTCCACCGCCGCCTGATCTACGCGATGCGCCAACTCAAGCTCGACCCCGGTTCCGGGTTTAAAAAATGCGCCCGCGTCGTGGGCGACGTGATGGGCAAGTTCCACCCGCACGGCGACATGTCGATCTACGAAGCCCTCGTGCGCCTCGCGCAGGATTTCGCGTCGCGCTACCCGCTGATCGAAGGGCAGGGAAATTTCGGCAATATCGACGGCGATAACGCCGCCGCCATGCGTTACACCGAAAGCCGCATGACCGAGATCGCCGCCGCTCTGCTCGACGGGATCGACGAGGACACGGTGGATTTCCGCCCGACCTACGACAATGAGGATTCCGAGCCCATTGTTCTCCCCGGCGCTTTTCCCAACCTGCTCGCCAACGGCGCCGCCGGCATCGCGGTCGGGATGGCGACCTCGATTCCGCCGCATAATGCGGGCGAACTCTGCGCCGCCGCCATCCATCTGATCCGCAACCCCGCGTCCAAGGTCGCCGACCTCCTCGCTTTCGTTCAGGGCCCGGATTTTCCGACCGGCGGCGAACTGGTCGAAGACCGCGAAACCCTCCGCCTCGCCTACGAAACCGGGCGCGGCAGTCTCCGGGTCCGTGCCCGCTGGAGCAAATCCGACCTCAAGGGCGGCATGTGGCAGATCGTCGTCACAGAAATTCCCTACCAGGTCCAGAAATCCCGCCTGATCGAACAGGTCGCCGAACTCCTCGCCGAGAAAAAACTGCCCCTGCTCGCCGATATCCGGGACGAAAGCACCGAGCACGTCCGTATCGTGCTGGAGCCCAAATCGCGCACCGTCGATCCCGACATGCTGATGGCCAGCCTGTTCCGAGCGACCGCGCTCGAACAGCGCTTCAGCATGAACATGAACGTGCTGGACGCCAACCGCACGCCGCGCGTCATGAATCTGGTCGAAATGCTCCAGGCGTGGCTGGATCATCGCCACGTCGTGCTCGAACGCCGCTCCCGCCATCGCCTCGCCGCCATCGCCCGCCGCCTCGAAATCCTCGATGGCTACATCAAGGCCTTCCTCAATCTCGACGAGGTCATCCGCATCATCCGTACCGAGGACGAACCCAAGCCCGTCCTGATCGCGGCCTTTGCGCTCACCGATATCCAGGCCGAAGCCATTCTCAACATGCGCCTGCGCAGCCTGCGCAAGCTTGAGGAAATGGAACTCCGCCGCGAACACAAGACCCTGTCCGCCGAACAGAAAGCTCTCAATGCCATGCTCGACGATCCGGCAAAGCGCTGGGCGCGGATCGAGGCTGAGATCGAAGCCACCGGCAAAAAATTCGGCACCGGGCCGCTCGGTGCCCGCCGCACCAGCATCGGCGTTGCTCCCAGCGTCATCGACGTCGCCGCAGAGGCGTTCATCGAACGCGAGCCGCTTACCATCATCCTTTCGGAAAAGGGTTGGGTCCGCGCACTCAAGGGCCACGCCGTCGCCGATGCCGACCTCAAGTTCAAGGAAGGCGACCGGCTGAAATTCCTGCTCCGCTGCTCCAGCATCGATCGTGTCGCGGTCTTCGCCTCCAATGGCCGTATCTACACCATCCGCGCGGCCGACCTCCCGCGTGGCCGGGGGGACGGTCAGGCGATCCGCCTGATGATCGAACTCGGCAACGACGACGATATCGTCACGCTCTTCGTGGCGGACCCCGCCGCCCGCTACCTCGTCGCGAACACCCAGGGACGCGGCTTCATCGTGAGCGGTGCCGAACTCGCCGCCGAAAAGCGCACCGGCAAGCAGATTCTTACCACCAAACCCGGGGAAGACGCCAAGCTCTGCCTGCCACTGATGGGCGACCACCTCGCCATCATCGGGCAGAACCGCAAGCTTCTCGTCTTCCCGCTCGACCAGATTCCCGAAATGGCTCGCGGAGCCGGCGTTATTTTGCAGAAATACAAGGATGGCGGCCTTGCCGACGCCAAGGGCTTCACGCTTGCGGAGGGCCTGACCTGGAAACTCGGCGACAAAATTCGTACCGAACCCAAACTCACCGAATGGCTCGGCGCGCGCGGTCAGGCTGGTCGCCTGCCGCCGAACGGCTTTCCCCGCTCCGGCGTGTTCGGGTCGAGTGATGGCGCGGGGTGATCGGGCGCTCGTCAGAGGTGAGCAAGCACTTCTTTTTGTGAACAAAAAGAAGCAAAAAAACTTTTCTCCTCCGGGTCCGTGCCGTCAAAGGCGCCCATGCCCAAAATAAAAAAAGTTTTTTGTTTCTTTTTTACAAAAAAGAAGCCTTCTTCTTCCCTGTTCTCATCCCCCCCAGCCGAGTCCCGCGCGGGCCTCCCCGCTCTGGCAGGCCTCACTCTCAATTTCCGCGCGATTTCCCTGCTTGAAGGCATTCGCGCCGCCATTGCGGTTGCCGGCACCATGGCGCTGGGGTCCCTGCTCGGCCTGCCGCAACTCGGTCTTGCCGCGCTGGGCGCTCTGCTCGCCTGTTTTGCCGATCCGGGCGGTGCGGTGCGCGATCGTCTTCCGCCAATGCTGGTGTTCGGGGTGTTGGGTGCGATCAGCTTCTCCGGCTTCAGTCTGATCCTCGCCTACAGCCCGGTCATCGCCATCCTCGCCGCAGGCCTCGCGATCTTTGCGTGCAGTTTTGCCCGGATTTATGGTCAGGCCGGGCTCCAGACCGGCAACCTGCTCGCGGTTGCCATCGTTCTCGCGCTCGATACCCCGCTGCCCTCGCTTCGCGCCGCCATTGCACCCGGCATCGCCTTCTGGGCGGGCGCGACGGGTGCGGCCATTCTTACGCTCGCCCTCTGGCGCATCCGTCCGTTCCATCCCGCCCGCGCGGCCCTGGC
>JAQTXO010000415.1 GCA_028688765.1 Acidiphilium sp.
TGCTGGCGGATATGGTGGCGCGGCCGGAAGGCTCCCGCCTGGTGCTGGCGCATCGGCGGGTGGAAGTGCAGGCTCTCAACAACGCGATCCGGGCGGCGCGGCAGGAGCGGGGCGAGCTGGGCCGTGGTGAGGCCGGGGGCGAGGTTGTCTATCAGACGACCGAGGGCGTCCGGGCCTTTGCGCCGGGGGATCGGGTACTGTTCCGGGAAAACAACCGGGCGCTGGGTGTGAAGAACGGCATGCTGGGCACGGTGGAGCGGGTGGAGGAGGGGCACCTGACGGTGCGGCTGGACAGTGCGGCGGGGACCGGATCAGCGCAGGGGCCGGGACGGGGGCGCACGGTATCGGTCTCGATGGTGGATTATGCGGCGGTGGATCACGGCTATGCCACCACTATTCACAAGAGCCAGGGCGCGACGGTGGACCGGGCGTTCGTGCTGGCCTCGGGGACGATGGACCGGCATCTGACCTATGTGGCGATGACCCGGCACCGCGACGAGGTAAAGCTCTATGCCGGCAAGGACGAGTTCAGCGATATCGGGGCGCTGACGGCGCGGTTGTCGCGGTCGCAGGCCAAGGAGACCACGCTGGATTACGGACAGTCTTCTTCCGAGGCGTTTGCCGCCTGGCGGCAGCGGTCGGTGGAGGCGTTCGGTTTCCGGCGCGGGATCGAGGAGCGAGGGGCTGAGGCAATCAAGACGCCGGAGCCGACGCGGGTGGGGACCAATGCGCCAGCACAGGAGCGTGCCGCCGATCGGCCGGCAACCCAGACGCCGGAACCGGTTGCCGCGGCTCCCTCGGTGCGCAAGCGGGGGATGTTCGACGGGTTGAAGCTAGGCACCACTCGCAACCGTCCGGCCGTTGCGCCTGGGGCGTTTGCCGGGGTGTCCCTGTCGGCCCCGACGCAAGGATCAACTCAATCCCCATGGGTGTTGGCTGGAACCGCCATGACGGGTCTCAACCGGGCAATCGAGCGGTACGCGCTGGCTTGGACGGATCAGGCGCGGATGGAGGCGCAGGGGTTGCCGGTGCTGGAGCATCAGAAGATCGCCTTGCGTGACACCGGCGCGGCACTGGACGCCGCTCGGCCGGGATCGGTGCAGGATTTGCGGCTGGCCCTGCACTATGATCCGAAGACCCGACAGGCGATGACCGAACTGGCCGGACCGGCACGAAGTGCGGCGCTGATCTCCGGCATCGAGCGCGAGGCGAAGACGCGGGCCGATCCCAACGTGCGGGCGCAACGGTACGTGGCGAACTGGAAAGTCCTGGAGGCGGTACACAACAAGACCCATGCGTGGGACAAAGCGCCGGAGCGAGATGCGATTGCCGGGCGGCTCCAGAGATTGGCGACGACGATCCAGAAGGATGGCCCGGCGCAAGCGGTGATGGTCGCCCAGCCGGCACGGTTCGGGATCATGCCGGGGTCGCTGTTCATGCAGATCATCCAGGGGCGGAATATTGGCCAGATCGCCACGCGTGCCTTGTCGCAGAGCATCAGCGCGGGGCTCGATAGCGGGCGGGGTCTGGAGCGGAGCCGGAGCGCCGAGCGCGATGGTCCCAGCATGTCGATGTAACGGGAAGGCGGAGGACAGATGGCGGACGAAGACGATCAGGACGGAGCTGCACGAGCGTTTGAGGACATGCGCGCCGAATTTTCGGTGTTGCGGCGGGGGGTCGAAGCGCTACCGGGGGTCTGGGAAGATAACCGGCCGCCCGATTACACCCCGAACTTCGTCCGGATCGAAAAGGCGATAAGTGTCTTCGAACGCCGGCTTGCCGCTGTAGAGGCGCAACCGGCCTTAAAGCGGACGCCGGAGCAATATGCTGGGGCGATCGAGCAAGCCGGGCGCGGCGCAGTTGTTGCCGCAGTGCAGCGGCTCGACCAGGCGGTACGAGATGCGAACGGCCTTGGTCAGACTATGACCACAGTGATCGGGACGGTTCGGGCGCAACGCGACCAACGCGAACGGGTGATCTGGGCAGCGGCGCTCGGCCTGTGGTTCGGGCTGATCGTGGGGGTGGCTGCGTTCAACCCGATCGTAAACGCGGTGCATTATGTGGTTTCAGCTTTTTAGAGGAGAGGAAATCATTGAAGTTGTTGGTTTTCCGATATCTGACGCTGCCCGATGGATCATCGGGCAGGTGACCGCATCAGGCGGGTATCGGTGACGCTGATTCGCGATCAGTGTCACGAATTTTGCGCACGGCCGCCTGATGTCACGCGCCAATCAATCTGCCCATAGAGGCACTTAATTTGCGCACCGGGTCTGCGATACATAATTTGCGTCGAAATCGGGGATAAAGATCGCCAGGGAGGCGCGGGGTCGTCGTTACCGGCCGAATGCGCACCGCACGTCCCGAGCAACTGGCGGGCACGATCGAAACGCACGGATGGGCGCGACGCTCAGTTCAGGAGCGCCGCATCCATCCACCGCGAGTTAAATCGGCTGGAAATCCCTGTGGCTTGGTAGTTTAGACGAGGTTGCCACGTTTAGCGTTTTTGCGCTTCAAAACGAGTCCCAATCCGATCAATCCGGTGCCCAGCAGAATCAGCGAGCCGGGTTCCGGCACCGGTGTGCTGATGCTTTCGGTTGAACTTGACGTCAGGGAAACCGTGTAAATCGCACCGCTTGTCAATGTAGGTGTCGTGAAACTGTACGCTGCGTTGGACGTGTACGGATTAACAAGCTGTCCATTGATGGACGAGACCTGCTTATTGATTGCTCCCAGATTGGTCGGGGCGAAAATTGAATTTCCGTTTGCGTCGGTAAGAGAGAAAAGATTTAGTATGGACGCTGTAGCCGTCTCCCCGTTGAGGGCCGCAGTTGATGCAGCGAGATTGACAATGTCGTTGAAGGCGACGGTAAGCGCAGCACCAGTACCCGTGACCGTAAATTGAATTGTCGCATCATTTTTGGCGGTCGAGCTTCCGTCCCCATTACCATAGCCCTCGGCAGCGTTATTTACCGACGATCCGGTAGCCCCAAACGCACCAATATCGGCCAAGGCGCGCGTGCCGGTGAAGGTCGGACCGTCCGCTGTATAAACTGCCGCCGGAGGTGTAGCGTCAGGACCTTGATAAGCCTGCGGGGCCGTCAGCGCAGCGTCTAAATTACCCGTATTCGAGGTGCCGGACGTGAGGTTGTTATAAGTTGCAGTGTTGTAGATATTTTCGCTCGAGGAAAGCGTCGGGTAAGGAGCGCCCGATCCATTTGTAATCAATAAATTAGTGATCTGGTTCGATGCGTACGCATACGGTGTCGCATGTGCGGCGAGCGGCACGGCCATTATAGCCAGTGCCACCGCACCACCCATAAGATATCGTTGATAACGTGACTTCCTAAAATTGGTCATGTCGGTCCCCTTGTTGATAAATCGAAACAGGTATTGTTCCAGATTATACAAGCAAAAAACATGCCAAAAAATAAACCAATGAAATAACTATAAATAGTGATTTCGACATCGGTTTGGTGTAAAAAATCCTGACAAAAATCGGCGGAGACGCATGAA
>JAQTXO010000020.1 GCA_028688765.1 Acidiphilium sp.
TCGACATTGCCGAGGGTGAGGTGATCGGTGAGGCCGAGCTTGATCCGGGCGACGCCGTCGGTGATCCGGCGGGTGACGAATTCGATGCCGCGCAACGGGCTCTCGTGATTGAACAGGATGCCGGAGGAGGCGTGCATGCCGAAGCTTTCGCGGTAGTTCACCGTCATCCAGTGGGCGTAGAGTTTCGCGGCGGCGTAGGGGCTGCGGGGGTAGAACGGCGTGGTCTCCGATTGTGGCACGGCCTGCACCTTGCCGAACATTTCCGAGGAGGATGCCTGGTAGAACCGGGCCTGCGGGCGACCGATCCGCACCGCTTCGAGCATGGTGACGGCACCGAGCCCGGTGACGAGGCCGGTCAGCGAGGGTTGCTGCCACGAGGTGGCGACGAAGCTCTGGGCCGCGAGGTGATAGACTTCGTCCGGCTGGTGGGTCTGCACGATCCGCACGAGGCTGCCGAGATCGGTGAGGTTGCCTTCGACCAGTCGGACCCGGTCGATCACGCCGAGCCAGCGGAGGCGCTCGCCGATGATGTCCGACGAGGCCGACCGCCGCATGACACCGACGACCTCGTAGCCCTTGTCGAGCAGAAACCGGCTGAGATATGCGCCGTCCTGGCCGGTGACACCAGTAATCAGGGCAGTGGGCATGCTTTCTCCTGGATCATGATCATTCTGTCACCATATGTTGCAGGGCTCAAACTGGACGCCCACATCATCGGTGTTTACAGGGTCGGACAAGGTATCCTTAAGGTTGCCAATCGTAATGAGCAAGGGGCGTAGTATAATTTCGATATGTTAATCTATATTTTGAACATAATTGACCGCGCGCGATGACCATCTGGATCGATGTCGATGATCTCATCGGGTATTTTTATGCGGGAAATCGGCCGAGCGGAATTCAGCGGCTGTCCTTCGATCTGGCCTGCGCATTGATCGACGCGGGTGAGGGGCACATCAAGGCGTGTCGTCATGGGCCGGGTATGCCGGGTTTCACCGAGATCGACTGGGTGGATTGCCGGACCAAATTATCCGATGCGATGCATGGCGCGGGTGAACACGGGCCGGTGGATGCGGCGGTGAACCAGGGGACCGATGCGGTCGCCGACCTGTCGGCGATCCGGCGTGCGGCGCGCGGCCTGCCGCTCGATCTGCGGGGGCCGGTGGCGCGGATCTACGTTGCCGAACGCAACGCATTCGACGGATTGAGGCATTTCGGGATCGCCCAGGTCCATGCCCTCCGCGCAATGCGCGATCTTGTTGTCGGCTCCTGGCGCTGGCTCCGGCCGCGGCGGCGCGTTGCGACGATGATGCCGGTGGCGGGTGTGCACGAGGCCCTGCCTGCGGATGTGGCACCTGAGCCGGTCGTCGTCGACCGGCCTGTGCAGTTTGCCGCCGGCGATGTCCTGATCTCGACGGGTGCGACCTGGCAGTTTCCGCATTACGGCGCTCAGATCGATCATATCCGGGCCCTGGGGGTGCGGTTTGCGCCGTTCGCGCATGACATGGTGCCGCTGCTGTTCCCGGAATGGTCGGTGAAGGCCACCACCGAGGCGTTCGAGCGCTGGGCACGCGGGGTTCTGACCCGCGCGGATGTGCTGTTCGCCAATTCGGATGCGACGGCGCGGGATGTTGCGCATTACGCGCGGCGGACCGGGCTTGTCATCCCGCCCGCCATCAAGCTGCCGATGGGCGCGAGTTTTCCCCGCGCGATCGACCCCGATGCGCCGCGTCTGCATGAGCGGCCGTTCGTGCTGTTCGTCTCGACCATCGAGCCGCGCAAGAACCACGCGGGAATGCTCAGGTTGTGGCGGCGGTTGATCGACGAGTTGCCCGCCGATCAGGTACCCGATCTCGTATTGGCGGGGCGGGTGGGGTGGCTCGCGCATGACGTGGTGGCGCAGGCCGAGAATGCCGACTGGTTCGGCGGAAAGTTGCGCCTGATCCAGGGACCGAGCGATGCCGAACTCGCATCGCTGTACCGGGACTGCCTGTTTACCGTCTATCCGTCGTTCTATGAAGGATGGGGATTGCCGGTGACCGAGGGGTTGAGCTTCGGCCGCCCGGTTGCCGCGTCCAACCGGGCGTCGATCCCTGAGGCGGGAGGGCCGTTCTGTGCCTATTTCGATCCCGAGGATATGAACGATGCGTATCGGGTGATCTCGCGGATGATCCTTGAGCCCGCGATCGTGGCTGCGCTGGAGGACAGGATCGCGCGCGAGTTCCGCCCGCCCTCCTGGGCGGATAGTGCGGCGGCGATCATTGCCGCTCTGGGTGATGGCCGGGAGGCCGTGACGGCGCTCAGCGATTCGACAGCGTTATTGTCGCGGACAGGTTGATCTCCTCGCTGATCGGGCCCGCCTGAACCTGCGGACCCGAAGGTGCGGCGCGCGTTGCCATCATCATCATCGGGCGGATCGGCGATCGCGTGGCGATCTGCATGTGGGTGACCGGGCCGACGGTGGCACCCAGTGCCGTGGCGGCGGCCCTGGCCTCCGCGCGCATCTGGCCGACCGCATCGGCGATCGCAGCCGAGCGGGTCTGGCGGAGGGCTGCCTCGCTGAGGCCGGCACCGATCGAGTCGAGCAGAATGCCGTCATGCTGGAAGGTGCCAATCAATTTGCGGACCGGCGCTGCGGCGGCTGTATCCGGGGCGGCATCGAACGTCAGAGTGGCGGTTTGCTCCGCACGCCACATCGTGCGTTTCTGATCGGTGGGCTCGACGCTGTAGGAGCCTGTTGTGGCGCGCAGACCCTTCAGCGCGCGTGCCCCGGCCAGGAGAGCGGCCATGCGGCGATTGACGTCGGCCTGGGCTTTCGCGGGACTCGGGGATTGGCTCTCGACTGTGAGCGTTGCCAGCATCTGGTCCGGCGCATGATCCGCGTGGCCGGTGACTGCAAGGCTGAGTTGAGTGGGGTCGGGAGGGGGTGTGCTTGGGGCGGCGCGGGAGGTAACCGAACCAAGCGGCCAGGCGAGGCCGGCGATGAGCGTGGCGACGCCGAGGCGCAGGGCTGCGGATCGGCCGGGGACGAGCGTTTTCATGGCGATATCATCGCCGATCAACGCCAATTTCGCCAGAGCCGGGCCGATCGCGCCGTCGTCAGGAAAAAATGGGGGGCGTCCCTTGCCGAACGCCAATGGTGACCGCATTGTCTCAATTGATGGATGGACCTGCCGCCTTCGAGATGATCGGTCATTTTTCGGCGGAGTCCGTTCCGGCGGTATCGCGATTTGCCGCCTTCCGTCGCGCCGTACTCGATCCGGACGGACCCGATTGTGCGTTCCACCATGTGCCGGATCGGGTCGTCGATGTCGTGCCACAGGGGTTGGTGGTCGATCGTACGGTATTCGGCGCGGGCCAACCGGCGATTGCCGGTCTGCGGGACGAGCCGCGGCATCGCTTGGCCGAGGTCGCCAGCGTGGTGTTGCGCGACGCGGTTCTTGCGCCGGATTCGATGGCCGTGTTGAGCGAGACGCGTGGGTTCTTCGAGCCTTCGGTCAATAATCTCGCGTTCTGGAACAATCGCCTGTCCTCGATCGATCCGAATTTTCGCGATGCCGGGCCCGGGGCGTGGACGCTCGCGGAGCCTGATGCGGCGATGCCGTATGTCGATGCGGTTGCGATGCCGGTCGTGGGCGTCGGGGGCAGCAATTACGGGCATTTTCTCTATGACGGGCTGGCGGCGGTTGTGTTGCATCGCCGGCTGCTGGGTGCCGTCGTGCGCGCTGCGGGGCGCGTATTGCTGCCCTGGCAGGCCGAGATTCTCGCAGCGCTGGGCCTGCTCGACGATTACATCACGCTCGACCGGCCGACCCGGTTCCGCAAGATCCTGACCAGCACGATGCTGTCGTTTACCGTCTCCTATCCGAACCGGTTTGTCCGGACGGTGTTCGACCAGATGCGGTTTCAGCTTGGCGGCGCGACGGGCGGGGCGCGGCGGGTGATGATTTCGCGGGACGAGGCGACCAATCGGCGGATCATGGATCATCGTGACGTCATCGAGGCGATTGCGGTGGCGCAGGGATTCGAAATCGTCCGACCGGCTGAACTGAGTGTCGTGGCGCAGGTGCGGATGTTTGCGTCCGCGCGTTGGGTGATCGGAGAATCCGGGGCGGGGCTCGCCAATATCGGGTTCTGCCCGCCCGGGGCTTCGGTGCTGGAACTGCAGCCGGACCGGTTTTCCGACGGGTGGACCCGTGCTGCGTGCCATCTGCTCGGGTTGCGATGGCATGGCTTGTTCGCGCGATCCGAGCCGGAAGGTGCGGAGAGCGTGCCGGGTGAGTTTCATTTCGAGATCGAGCCGGACACGTTCCGCGCCGCGCTTGCCGTGCTGCTGGGGCCGGGGTGACCGTGCGGGCCGCATCCGTGGGGGGAATGGCGGGCGAGGCGGCCTGGACCTGGCTCGACGATGCGCTGGTGGTGCCGGACCCGTTCGGCGTGCTCGATCGTGCGGGCGCGCTATGCCGGGGGGTGATGCCGACGAGATTGCCGGACCCGGATGAGATCCCGGTCATTGCTGATGCGGTGATGCCGATCGCCAGTGGCTCATCGGTCCCTTTGGGTGTGTTTCTCGGTGCGCAACTCGGCACCGCCATGCTTGGCGGGGCGGGGCTGATCGGTGCCGCGCTGACGGCGCCGCAACTCGATGCGATGGCGATGCTCGGATTGCTGGGGCGTTATACGCCGATTTCCGGGCCGGTCAGGGTGACGCGGGTGGGGATGGCACCGGTCGACCGAGAGTTGTCGCGGTTGGTTCGCCCTGCGATCGACACGTTGCGGTTCTGTGCCGAACCGTTCGAGGCGGTAAAAGCGGTTGCCATTCTGACCCCGCCAGGTTTGGCGCGGTTCGACCGGTCCAACGACGCGGGGATGCGGGTGTGGCTGCGTGCGCGGGGTGTGGCTGTGCTCGACCTCGACAGGATGTTGCTCGACCACCACCCGCTCGGTCTGCTCGATCTGATCGCGCTGCTCGCCGCCTGCCGGATCGTGCTCATCGACGATGCCCGCCAGGCGCCTCTGCTCGGTTTCTGCGATCCCGGCGCGGTGGTGATCGAACTCGGCGTCGAGGGGTGGGCGCAGCCGGAGATAGCGGAGGCGACACGGCTGTTCGCGCTTGCGCGCCGGACGGTTCTGACCCCGGCGCCGCGTTATCCGATCAGGTCGCCGCTGCCGATCGGGGCGAGCCGGATGATGAGTATCGAGGTCGATATCGGCGCGCTGGACGCGGCGCTCGCAGGGCTGCTTACACTCGTCAACGCTTGACTTTTCAGGGGTTCGGGGAGATATCAGGGGGGATCGGCGCGCGAAACGGTGCCGATTTATTCATGCCTGATCCGGTAATCTTTGTTACAGCCGGTCGCAGCCCTCTTATCCGTATTGGTCGCTGATTTGCCCGAATCCAAGGATTTCGATTCATCCCGTCCCGAAATGCAGGCCCTGCCGGAAACGCCGGGCGAGCCGGTGTCCGTGAACCCGTCAGCGGAGGATGTTGATCTGTCCGCCTTGCATGGTCAGGAAAACGTTGTCGGGCCGGATGAGGCTTCGGCGGCGGTGACCACGTTTGCCGATCTCGGGCTTTCGGAGCCGGTGCTTCAGGCGCTGACCGAGAAGGGTTACTCGATCCCGACGCCGATCCAGGAGCAGGCCATCCCGATCGTGCTGATGGGGCGGGATGTGCTTGGTTGTGCGCAGACCGGAACGGGCAAGACCGCGAGCTTCACCCTGCCGATGCTCGATATTCTCTCTGGCTCGCGGGCGCGGGCGCGGATGCCGCGGTCGTTGATTCTGGAACCTACCCGTGAACTCGCGTTGCAGGTTGCCGAGAATTTCGTTCAGTACGGTAAGCATCTGAAACTCACGCATGCACTGCTGATCGGCGGCGAAAGCATGGGCGAGCAACGTGATGTGCTGACCCGCGGGGTGGATGTGCTGATCGCGACGCCGGGGCGGTTGATCGATATTTTCGAGCGCGGCGGTCTGCTGCTGTCGGATGTTCGGGTTCTGGTGATCGATGAGGCGGATCGCATGCTCGACATGGGGTTCATTCCCGATATCGAGCGGATCGTGGCGATGCTGCCGCCTTTGCGCCAGACGCTGTTTTTCTCGGCCACGATGGCGCCCGAAATCAAGCGCCTGGCGGATGCATTCCTGTCGAATCCCAAGGAAATCAGCGTCTCCAAGCCGGCTTCGGTATCCAAGATGATCACCGAAGGGTTGTTCCTCGTGGCGACGCATGACAAGCGTGAGGCGCTGCGGCGGTTGATCCGGACTGAGGATGTGCAGAACGCACTGGTGTTCTGCAATCGCAAGCGCGATGTCGACATTCTGTATAAATCGCTGGTTCGGCACAAGTTTTCGGCTGGCATGCTGCATGGCGACATGCCGCAATCGGCCCGGTTTGCTACGCTTGAATCCTTCAAGGCCGGGGCGGTCCGCCTGCTGGTGTGTTCGGATGTCGCGGCGCGCGGGATCGATATCGGCGGTCTCTCGCATGTGTTCAATTTCGATGTGCCCCATCATGCCGAGGATTATGTTCATCGGATCGGTCGTACCGGTCGAGCCGGGCTTGAAGGGCGTGCGCTGACGCTGGCGACGCCGGAAGACCGACTGGCGGTGGAGGCGATCGAGAAACTCACCGGACACGCGATCCCGCCGCTGAGCGTCGAAGGGCTCGATCCGGTCGATTGGGCGGAGGATGACAAGCGGGGACGCCGGCGAGGACGCGGCGGGTCTGCGGGTCGCCCGGCGCCGGTGCGCGAGGTTGCAAGGCGCCGGGACGCGGCGCCGGTGGTCGAGGTGGAAGCGGTCGAGGAGTCTGCGGAGACAGTTGCGCCACGCCAGCGAAGCGAGCAGCGGCCTTCACGCAATGCGGATCGTTCGCCGCGCCGGGAGCACGATGCCCCGCGCCGGGAGCGTGATGATGGCCCGCGCCGGGACCGCGATGGCGCGTCGCGCCGGGGGCGCGATGTCGAGGATCGCGAGGAGCGCGGCGTGGTGGTGGGGTTCGGGGGCGATGTTCCGGCCTTCATGCAGATCACGCGGCGGACGCGGGATGTTAGGGTCGATCTTTCGTCGCACGATGATGAAACGAGCACGGATAGCGAGGATACGGAGATCGCGGCATGAACGAGATGCTCAGGGTAGCTCCGGCTACCGATACGAAAGCCGCGAGGAAAGGCGGATTTTCACAATTCGACTGGGCAGACCCGTTTCATCTCGACACGCAACTGACCGAGGATGAGCGCGCGATCCGCGATGCTGCCCATGCCTATTGTCAGGATAAACTGTTTCCGCGCGTGCTCCAGGCGTTTCGTCATGAGAGTTTCGACCGTGAGATCGTCTCCGAAATGGGGGAGATGGGGTTTCTCGGGGCGACGCTTTCGGGTCATGGCTGCGCAGATGTGTCTTATGTCGCCTACGGGTTGATCGCGCGCGAGCTCGAACGGGTCGATAGCGGGTATCGTTCGGTATTTTCGGTGCAATCCTCGCTGGTGATGTACCCGATCGATGCGTTCGGATCGCCGGCGCAGAAGGATAAGTACCTGCCTAAGCTGCGGGCGGGCGACTGGGTGGGTTGTTTCGGGCTGACCGAACCGGATGCCGGCTCCGATCCTGGTTCGATGCGCACGCGGGCGCGCAAGGTGGATGGCGGGTATCTGCTTAACGGGTCGAAAACCTGGATCAGCAATGCGCCGATCGCGGACATGATGCTGGTGTGGGCGAAGGACGACGCGGATGTGATCCGCGGGTTTCTGATCGATCGGGGTGCTGCCGGACTGGAGACACCCAAGATCGAGGGCAAGTTCTCGTTACGCGCATCGGTGACCGGCATGATCATGTTGAGCGATGTGTTCGTGCCGGATGATCATATGCTGCCGGGCGTGAAGGGGCTGCGCGGGCCGTTTTCATGCCTGAACAATGCGCGCTACGGCATTGCCTGGGGATCGTTGGGAGCGGCGGAGTTCTGCTGGCATGCGGCACGGCAGTACACGCTCGACCGTCAGATGTTCGGCCGTCCGCTGGCGGCGACCCAGCTGGTGCAGAAAAAGCTTGCCGACATGCAGACCGAGATCACTCTCGGCCTGCAAGGTGCGTTGCGACTCGGACGCCTGCTCGATGCCGGGGAGGCCGCGCCCGAGATGATCTCATTGATGAAGCGAAATAACTGCGGCAAGGCGCTGGATATCGCCCGCGTCTCGCGCGACATGCACGGCGGTAACGGCATCGTCGATGAGTATCATGTGATCCGGCACCTGATGAACCTCGAAACCGTGAACACCTATGAGGGGGCGCATGACGTGCATGCGCTGATTCTCGGGCGGGCGCAGACGGGAATTTCGGCGTTCTAGATATAGCCCATCGACTTCCTGTTGCGATCATTTCGACTTCTTTAATTCTTCCTATTGTTGAAAGTCAGAATTAAATTATTGCTAGATCCGATTCAGAACTCACCATCATGACCTTAAGGTCTAGGATTTAGACTAATCGACTTATAATTGTTGGTGTCGCCTAAGATGCGATTCGAACTCGATACTGCAAATTTTTCACCAGAAAATAGTTTTTTGAAATTCGGGTCCGAACTAGACATGTCGGGCAATGCGACGGTCATCCCTTTGATGCCACGGTGCTCAGTCGATGGGCAGCCTAAGAGGACTGTATCGACATTTAGACCGGGATATCGCTTTGGCTTGCAGATTAAGTTGAACCCCATCCTTTTGTAAAAAGGAATATGCTCCTCTGTAACGGTGGCAAACATGGCATGAGCATCAAAATTTAGTACAAGATAACCTATCAAATTAAATATTGTCATGACCAGAGCGATATTTCGTTTATAGTCAGGATGGCGAGATAGCCTGGTGATTTCTACCGCGCGTGGTTTCGCGAACTCGCTCAAAACATTTGTCATATAATTTCGAATTTCCGTGCCAAAAATTGGCGTTGCGGGTATTGACGATCCTGGCCCTTGCTTGATCGTGGGGTCAAACATGCAAACGCGGACTGATGCTGCGGCGGTGCCATTGTGGAAGATCAAGATGGATTGCGAGGTCGGTTGTTCATCGTACTGATCGGAAAAAGTGGTCGATGCGTCCGGAGCGAGATACCCCGCAGACAGGTAGGAGCGATATCGAAGTGACTGCATTTCGCGAACATCTTCGCGTGTCGTTACGAGTTTAGCCGATATCCCGACTATTCCACTCCGATTTCCGATTGCAGAATTTGAGTTTGAGAGTTTTGCCTGTAGGTTGTCATGGGTAAGCATGCGATGGATCCTGAGATTGAATTTGGAGCGTGAGCATATGCGAACGAAAATTAACTAACGGGCAAGTGTAAAGTTATCATTGAAATACTGATGGTATGGATGAAGAAAAAATTCCTTCTAGCTCCAAAAAGACAGTAACGATGCTAAATAAGATATTGAATTTCATTTTTTCGACAGAATTGGTGCCTCGTGATCTGTCACAGAGATTGGGTCAAGATGCATTCGGCCTTCGTGCAAAAATCACACGTAGCGCGTCTATCATCGGTTTAATTGTTGTTGTTTGTATTGCATACCAAGAAAAGCCTATCCATTATGGATCAGTTACTTACTATAGTCTACTAACGTTAATACTAGGTTACTTAACTACTTTCGTTGTCTGCACTATGTGGCTGGCAAATAATAGAGGTCTTAATAGTAAGATAGAATTTAAGTATTTTTTTAATCTTTTAATATTTTTTATTGGTGTGTCTTGGTCTATATTCTTGGACTCGCTTATTTATAAATCTGATCCTAACCAAAAGGTCTTTCTATATGCCGTTTTTATAGGAATAATTTCTACGACGATTTCGTCTGGTCCCATCTCATCCACTCTTTCATTCTGGTTTCCGCTTACAGTCGGCTTATTTATTTCCCAAATATTATCATTTGGTGAACTGAATTACGCCTTTATTGTAGCATTCGGTTGTTACGCGACCTTGATCCTTTTTACGATGATTTTTTTAAACCGGAAAATGATCGAGCGTAGCGTAAACGAAATTCAGTTGGCCCAGACCAATGAAACCATCCGCATCCTGCTGCGCGATTTTGAGGAAAATGCCAGCGACTGGCTTTGGGAAACCGGTCCGGCCGGTGAAATCAAACACGTCTCCGCCCGCTTCGCCGAGGTGGCGCGGCAACCGGTGGACGCGATCCGGGGTGATCTGCTGGGGTTTATGTCAGGGCAGGACCGGACTCTCCGCGTGCCGCGGGACTCGGCGGGGGATCCGTTCGGACCGCTGCGCCGCCGCATGCAGGCCCGCAAGGCATTCCGCGACATGGTCGTGCCGGTCAACACGGCGGGCGAGCGGCGCTGGTGGTCGATGACCGGCAAGCCGGTCGAGGATCTCAACGGCAATTTCCTCGGCTATCGCGGGGTCGGCTCCGATGTCACCGCAATGCATCGTTCGCGCGAGCGGATTGCCTATCTCGCCCGGCATGACACGCTGACCGACCTTGCGAACCGCACGGAGTTCAACGCCGCATTGTCCCGTCTTCTGACCGAGGAAACCAAGCTCGGTGCTGCGTTGCTCTGTCTCGATCTCGATCAGTTCAAGGCGGTCAATGACAGCTACGGCCACGCGCTCGGCGATTCGGTGCTCCGGGCCGTCGCGCACCGGATACGCGGCGTGATCCGCGAGGGCGATGTCGCGGCACGACTCGGTGGTGACGAGTTTTCGATCGTGCTTCCTTCGGACGATGAATTCGAGGCGACCGCGGTGGCCGAACGGGTGATCGACCGGGTTTCCCGCCCTTATAAATTCGAGGGTGTCACCGTCGAGATCGGTGTGAGCATCGGCATTGCCCTCGCCCCGCGCGACGGCCGGACCACCGAGGAGCTCTATCGCAACGCCGACCTCGCCCTCTATCGGGCGAAGGATTCCGGGCGTGGAACCTGGCGGCTGTTCGACCGCACCATGGATCGTCATCTGGAAGACCGCCGCGGTCTGCAGCGCGATATCAAGCGCGCCCTGCGCGACGGTCAGTTGTTCGTGGAATATCAGCCGGTCATTGCGCTCGCGACGCGGCGGATCGTCGGGCTTGAGGCGCTGGTGCGCTGGGATCATCCGGAGCGAGGGATCATCTCGCCGGGTGACTTCATCGATATCGCCGAGCGTGTGGGCCTCGTGGGTGCGGTGACCGCTTATGTCCTGGCCGAATCGGTCAGTTTCGCCGCCACCCTGCCACCGGGGATCGCCATCGCGGTCAATTTGTCGCCGCTGCATCTGCGTGATGCCTGGCTGGTCGATCAACTCTCCGCGATCATCGAGGCCGGCGGTATCGGGGCTGGCCGGATCGAATTCGAGGTGACCGAATCCGCCGTGCTGGAAACCGAGGGGCGCACGCTGGATAATCTGCATCGGCTGCGGGCGCTGGGGTGCCGCATCGCGATCGATGATTTCGGCACCGGATATTCCTCGCTGGCGACGCTGCGGCGGTTTCCGTTCGATCGTCTCAAGATCGACCGGAGTTTCATCAGCAACCTCGAGCGCAGCGACAGCGACGCGCCGATCGTCAAGGCGATGATCGATCTCGGCCAGACCCTGGGGCTGCGCGTGACGGCGGAGGGTGTTGAAACCGAACACCACGCCGCGATCCTTGCGATTTATCAGTGCGACGATTGCCAGGGATTCCTGTTCTCACCGCCAGTGCGCCGCGAGCAGATCGTTGATCTGTTCGCGACGGGCCACACCGTCACGGGAATGGCGGTCGCCTGCGATCGGCGGTGAGAGCCGGGAGTCCCGCGATGAGGAACAGCCAGATTGCAAGGGCTGCAAGAGCGGCAGCACAACTCGATCGGATGAATGGCGGGCGATAGAAAAACCGGATGTCATTGCGCCCCGCAGGCACCGCAATCGATTGGAACAGGGCTGAAACCGTGGCGATCGGAACGTCATGCCCATCGACGGTCGCGTGCCATCCCGCATCCGCCGCTTCGAGCCGCACGAGCGTGGCTGCGGCAGGGCAGTCGGTGGTCAATCGGTCGAATCCGGACGGCGTGATCCGGCAGGACGGGGTGGCTGAAAAAAACCGTCGCGCGCCTTCGAGCCGGTAGATCCGCATCACCTGGTCCTGGAACACCGGGCGGGCCGCAATCCCGGGCGTTGTTTCCACGAATCGCAGGATCGGTGCCTGCGGCGGTTGGGCTGGCGCGCTCGCGGCCACAGCGAGGGTTGCGGGTGCATCAGGCTGGAGATCGCCCAGCCAAAGAGCCACTGCCGATCCGGTGCGATGGGTGAAGCGATAGCGGAGCGGCTGCGCCGGGGCGACGGTCAACGGATGGTCGAGCGGGAGCGCGAGGTAGCCGTTATCCTTCGCCCCGGCCAGCGGGGCCGATGCTGTGGCACAATCGGCACCGGCGCAGAGCTTGAGCCGCAATGTGCCGCGCGCGGCACCTGCGTAGGTGCCGATGAGTGTGTCGACCTCGCTGATCCGCGAAATACCAAGTAGCCCGGCCGGAACGACTCCGCTCAGCTTGCCCCCGGCTGAAAGCGCGAAGGCCGATCGTGCCGTGATGCTGATCGGCAGCGTGGCATGCGCCACGAACGGATCGTGGCCGGGTGGCGAGACGACATATTTCACACCGATCGCGCGGTAGGCCGCGATATGGCGGCGCAATTCGGCGCTCTGATCCGGGGGGATGATCGCCCGGGTCGGACGGATGAAGATGCCGTTGTCAAGAGCGGCTGCCGCACGCGGCAGCAGGACGCATCCCAGCGCGCGAGCCTGCGATCCGGTGAACATCACGACATCGGCGTAGCGATCGAGGTGGCGATGGATGTAGCGGTTCCAGGCGGCGGAGACTGGCGATGCGTTGTCGTCGATCGAGGCGACGCCGAACGCTGCCGGGAAATTCGGGCCGAAGGGTTGCAGCGAATACATCCGCGCCAGCCGGGCATGGCGTTGCAGATAGGTCACCCCGCCGAAGTCGAGCGCTGCGCTGCGCGGTGCGCCGAGAGTGGTGAGAACCGCAAGGCCGAGCGGGTCGGCGATCACCAGCGCGGCCAGCACCACGCCCCGGCGACCGCCGGGTTGCCGCCGCAGGATCAGCAGCGCCCCGACCGCAAGTGCGGCCTCCGCGAGGGTGGCGCCAAGCGCAAGATCGAGCCGGCCCGGCACCGCCGTGAACCACGCGTACAGCGCCGGCAGCGCGACGCCGATCGAGATCGCGCCGATCGTGGTGGCCGCGAGCGACAGACCGATTGCGCGGCGGCGTGGCAGCGCGCCATCGACCTGCCAGGCATCGAACGCGATCGCCGCCATGATGAAGCAGGCGAGTTCCATTGCCGGGGCGCAGAACCGCATCGCATCGGTCCGGGCCATCATCGGGATCAGGTCGATCAGCCAGATCGCCGGCTTGAAGCCCCAGATCCGGGCCTGCCAGACCAGGATAAACCCGAACAGCAACAAGGCGAGACCGCGCAGCCGCGCGGGGCGGGCGAGGGCGGCCAGCGCGAGGCACGCGGCGACCGGGCCGAACCAGCCGGCGCTCTGTACCCAGTAGGCCGCGATCGTGTTGGCCAGCGCCGGGTTCAGGCCGGGCGGCGTCGGCCCGCCGATCGGACCGTAGATGAAGGGAAACAGCTGGACCGGCACGCCCGGCGGCAGCAGCCAGAGCCAGGCATATTTGGTTGCGTGTATGCCGAGATACGATGTTCGGACATAGGCGAGAAACGGCACCAGCAGGGGGAGTGCCAGAGCGATCCCGAGTGCGCCGCCGAGCGCGATCTTGCCGGCGAAACGCGCGCGCGCGCCACTTCCCACGTTGGCGAACCGCCATAAGGTCCAGACAGCCGCAAGCGTTGCCTCGATATATGCGACTTCGGGATATCCACCGTAGATCAGGTATGCGAGGGCCAGAGGGATCAGCCCCCAGCCCTGTCCTCGCCCATCGCGTGCGGCGCGTGCCGCCCGTTCGATCCCGAGCAGAAGCAACGGTGCGAAGGGCAACGGTCCCATGACGTGGGGGACCAGGAAAAACGTTGCGTTCAGCGCATAGAGGGCACCGCCGACCAGGGCGGCGAGGCGGGTGAGCCGCAGCTCGATCAGCAGCGCGTACATGAACAGACCGCACAGGATCTGCATCATCAGCTTCAGCACCAGCCACCCCGGCCAGAATTTCAGCACCAGCACGAAGGGCAGGAAGAAGGACAGGGTCTGCATCTCCGCCGCGAGCGGCATGCCGACGCCGGTATAGGGGTTCCACCAGGGTACGATGCCGTGGAGCCAGTCCTTGGCGCTCAGCATGCCGAGCGGCTGGGTGATCAGCCCGATCGTGGGGTCGAACCAGCCGGGTGCGGCCAGCAGGGGGCGCGGCCCCATCGTGCGGGTCAGAAACATGGTGAACAGAGCGGGGTCGTTGTGCAGCACGCCGGTCAGCACGAGGAGATTGGCCGCAAACGGCAGCGCGATGAGCGCAAGCAGCGCCGGGCCATGCCAGCGCATCCCCGATTTCATCCCTGTGGCCCAACGATTCATGCCCTCGTTCTGCCCGCTGATGGGCTGTGCTGCAATCGGCTTCGCAAC
>JAQTXO010000416.1 GCA_028688765.1 Acidiphilium sp.
TTTGGGGAATTCAGTTGGCCCGCCGGGGCCTGATGGGGGTTTCGATGCTGGATCCGTTCCGCCTGCGAGATGTGCCGCATCGCGCGTCGCCCGGCGTGCTGGTCGCCGCGATGGTTGCGGTTGCGGTGCTCGGCGGGTGCGCCGCGCACCATGCGGGAGCGGTTGCGGTGGCGCCGGTTGCGACCCGGACCGGGACGATCGTGTCGTCGCGCACTGTCATGCTCCAGATCGGCGGGGCGGAAGGCGGCGTGCTCGGGGCGCTCGGGGCACCGGCGAGTGCCGGGGAGACTTTGGCCCCGGCGACCGAATTCATCGTGCGCGAGACCGACGGGCGGGTGATTTCGGTGATGCAGCCGCAGCCGACCTCGCTTCATCCCGGTGAGCGCGTGGCGATCGTCAGCGGTGTGACGACCCGGCTGATGGCGCTGCCGTCGGGTTGAGCGGCACCTAAAATCGCGGCAAGTTTAGCGTTCGGGATCATGCTTCGGTTGAAGCGCCGCGCCGGTTCCTGTATCGCGGCATGATGAGCACGACGGCAACGCGGCCCACTCCCGACACCGTAACCCCGGATCCGGCTGCAGCGAACGCGCTATCGGCGGCCGGTGCCGTGCCGGACCCGTTGCCGATACCGGCGGCCTCGGACGAGGGGACGCTGCTCAACCGGCGCGATGCGCATCTGGTGATCACCGCCGGGGTCGGTTGGGGCGGACTGATCGTGCAGGCCTGGCGCGATCTCGCCGAGACCTGGAGCCTGCGCCGGTTGATCTGGACGCTGGCCTTCCTCGACATCAAGCTGCGCTATCGCGGCTCGCTGCTCGGGCCGTTCTGGCTCACGCTGTCGACCGCGGTGATGATCGCCGCCCTCGGTTTCGTTTATTCGCATCTGTTCAAGACCGATCTGCACACGTATCTGCCGTTTCTCTCGCTCTCACTGGTGTTGTGGAACAATTTCATCACCTCGACCGTGACCGACGCCTGTGTTTCCTACACCTCGGTCAACACCACGATCCACGCGATGCGGATGCCGCTGTCGATGCATGCGGCGCGGTCCGTGGTGCGCAATGTGATGGTGCTGGCGCATTCGATCATCGTGATCGTGGTGGTGTTCGCGCTGGAGGATACCTGGCCCGGGCATATCGCGCTGCTGTCGATCCCGGCGTTCCTGCTCTGGCTGGTCGATGGGATGGCGGTGTCGGTGCTGCTCGGCGGGTTCTGTGCGCGGTTTCGCGATGTGCCGCCGATCGTGGCGAGCATCATGCAGATCGCGTTTTTCGTCAGCCCGATCATCTGGAGCCCGCAGATTTTGAAGGATCGGGGTATCGGGGTGATCCTGCTGAACTGGAACCCGTTCTATTCGTTGCTGGAGATCGTGCGGGCGCCGTTGCTCAATCAAATACCGTCGATGGCGACGTGGGATTCCGCCCTGGGCTATTCGGCGGGGCTGATCGCGATTTCGGCGTTGTTTTTCATCCGCTCGCGCGGCCGTATCGCGTTCTGGGTCTGATCCGATGGCCATGATCCGTGCCGACGGGCTCTCGATCGATTTTCCGCTGTATCATGGCGAAAGTCGCAGCCTCAAGAAGACCATGTTCGCGGCGGCGTCCGGGCGCGGTCGTCTTGGGGCGGATGCGCGCAATCGCATCGTGGTTCAGGCGGTGCGGAACGTCGATTTCGAGCTGAACTCCGGCGATCGGCTCGGGCTGGTCGGCTCGAACGGGGCCGGCAAGACCACGCTGTTGCGGACCCTGGCCGGGATTTATGAACCGAGCGGCGGGCGGATCACGATCGATGGCGCGTTGTCCGCTTTGCTCGATGCCGGGCAGGGAATGAACCCGGATCTGACCGGGCGCGAGAATATCCGCCTGCGCGGCCTGTTCAGCGGGTTGAAGGCCCCGGAGATCGCGCGGTTGCAGGACGATGTCGCCGCGTTTGCCGAATTGTCGCATTTCATCGACCTGCCGGTGCGGATCTATTCCTCGGGCATGCTGGTGCGGCTGGGGTTTGCGCTGGCGACCGCGATCCGGCCCCAGATTTTGTTGATGGATGAATGGATTCTCGCCGGGGATGCCGCCTTCATGGGGCGGGCGCGCCAACGGCTGGAAACGATGGTGCGCGGGGCGGAGATTCTGGTGCTGTCGAGCCATTCCGCCGATGTCATCATGCAGTGGTGCAACCGGGTGATCTGGATGGAGCAGGGTCAGGTGCGCGCCGATGGCACGCCGGACGAGGTGCTGGGCCAGTATCTGCCGCCGGATCAGTTCCTGCAGGCGAAGGCGGCGATCGCGGTGCGGGCCGAGACCTCGGCCGCAGCGGCGGCACAGGCCGCCTGAGCGCGCGATCAGGCCGGCGCTTGCGTTGGTGGCCGGTGGGTTTATTCCAGCGGGATGACCGAAGCATTCATTTGTGAGTATCGCCGCTCGCCGTTCGGGCGTTATGGCGGGGCGCTGTCCGGGGTTCGCCCGGATGATCTGGCGGCGGGGCTCATCGCGGCGCTGGTGGCGCGGTGTCCTTCGCTCGATCCGGCGGCAATCGATGAGGTGGTGCTCGGCTGCGCCAATCAGGCGGGTGAGGATAATCGCAATGTCGCGCGGATGGCGGGATTGCTGGCCGGGCTGCCGGAGACGGTGCCGGGGGTGACGATCAACCGGTTATGCGGCTCCGGGCTGGATGCGCTCGGCACGGCGGCACGGGCGATTCGCGCGGGGGAGGCCGAACTGGTCGTGGCTGGCGGGGTCGAGAGCATGAGCCGCGCGCCGTTCGTGATCGGCAAGGCGGGGGAGGCGTTCAGCCGCGATGCTGCGATGTTCGACACCACGATCGGCTGGCGGTTCGTCAATCCTGGGTTCGCGGCGCGATTCGGGACCGACTCGATGCCGGAGACCGCCGAAAACGTGGCGGCATCGTTCGGGGTGAGCCGGGCGGATCAGGACGGGTTCGCGCTGGCGAGTCAGCGTAAATGCGCGGCGGCGATGCAGGGCGGATTTTTCGCGGGCGAGATCGAACCGGTGACGATCAGGACGCGCAAGGCGGAGCACCGGGTATCGGCTGACGAACACCCGCGCCCCGAGACGACTCTGGCGGGGCTTGCTGCCTTGAAGGCACCGTTTCGTGACGGGGGAAGCGTGACCGCGGGCAATGCCTCGGGCATCAATGACGGGGCGGCGGTACTGCTGGTGGCGAGCGAGCCAATGGCGCGACGGTTCGGGTTGACCCCGCGCGGGCGGATCGTGGGGATGACCACGTCGGGCGTAGCACCGCGCCTCATGGGCATTGGGCCGGCGCCGGCGATCGAGAAACTGATGGCGCGGACCGGGTTGGGGCTGGCGGATATCGATGTGATCGAACTCAACGAGGCCTTTGCCGCTCAGGCCCTCGCGGTGACGCGCCGGCTCGGGCTGGCCGATGACGATGCGCGGATCAATCCACATGGCGGGGCGATCGCGCTGGGTCATCCGCTCGGCGCCTCGGGGGCACGGTTGGCGGGCACCGCGTTGCGGGCTCTGG
>JAQTXO010000021.1 GCA_028688765.1 Acidiphilium sp.
GCTCGGGTTTCGCAGTGTTGCCGGAGGCTACCTTGTGCAGACCCGCGATAACGGAATGGTCGCGCGCGATGACCTGAAGATCGTGACCAGGCGTGCGCCGACCGAGGCGGAACTGGCCGATCTGCTGTTCGCATTTCGCGTCTGCAAACATGTGAAATCGAATGCGATCGTCTATGCGAAGGACGGTGTCACGACCGGTATCGGCGGCGGCCAGACGAGTCGGGTGGATAGTTCGCGGATCGCGGTGCTCAAGGGCGGCGATCGGATTGCCGGGTCGGTCCTTGCCTCCGACGCTTTTTTTCCGTTTGCCGACGGGGTTCAGGCCGCGATCGAGGCCGGGGCGACCGCTATCATTCAGCCCGGCGGTTCGATGCGCGACGCAGAGGTGATCGCGGCGGCGGATGAAGCCGGGCTTGCGATGGTCTTCACCGGTATGCGGCACTTCCGGCATTGAGCATGTCGACGGTGCCGGTGTTTGGTGATGAGCCTGTCATGCCGCGGCTCGGTTTGCCCGACCCCGCCCGCATGAGTGCGACGCAGCGTGCGGCGTATGATGCCATTGCCGCCGGACCGCGTGGCAAGGTGGAGGGTCCGCTTGCGGTGTGGCTGCACAGCGCCGAACTCGCCCACCGCGCCCAGGCGCTTGGCGAATACTGCCGTTTCGGCTCGTCGTTGCCGCCGCGCTTGTCCGAACTCGCAATTCTGGTGATGGGGGCCTATTGGCAGGCGGGATTCGAATGGCAGGTTCACGCCCCGATCGCTGAAGCCGCCGGGATCGCGCCGGATGTTATCGCCGCGATCAAGCGCCGTGAGCGACCCGTGTTTGCCGAGGCGGATGCACAGGCGGTGCATGACCTCTCCCGCGAGTTATTGGACTCGAGAGACGTGGCGGATTCAACCTACGCTATCTGTCAGCTTTCTTTAGGTGATCGAGGCTTGGTCGATCTCATAGGCATACTTGGTTATTACGGAATGATCTCTATGACAATAAAGGTCTTCAAGATCACAAAATAAGTCTACGATTTCGTAGTATGATAGTTTTTTAGATTTAATATACTGTAATGTTTGAATATTTTACATTGTCCGATTTTGAAATGAATATGTATCTGAAATTCAATAAGAAAAATACTGGCATGGATCTTGCTTTCGTCGTGGGTACGCTAAACCTCTCGGATGGAGATCATGATGAAACTTAAACTGTTTGCTGCGGCGGCCTTTTTTGGTCTGGCACTACCCTCGATCGCGTTGGCTGGTCCAACGATCGGACTAGCTTACTCTTTGGGATCAGGGAGCCAAACGCAATTGGTGTCTGGCGCGTCCACTAGTTTTTCCCAACAGTATTCCATTGACGGCGGCACTGCGACCATAACCGCTAACTACTACGGAATGGGCGCTTTTGATCTGGCCGTCGATACGAATGGTACATCGCTTGGTTCAACACCGGTTAACGTCTTTGAGACCATAAGCGGTTTGACCGGCACTGGTATTGAGTCCGTAATGGGATTGCTGGTCAATAACTCCAACACTGGGTCGCTTCCCACGTCTCTTACGTATACGATTAGTGGTAACGGAACTGTGCTGGGATCAAAAACCATTTCCGGCAAAATTAAGAGCGCTACAGTTTATATTCCGTCATTTGATGCAACTGGTATATATTCGCTGACGCAGGAATACTCGATCACAGGTGCGGCGTCTGGTGCGACGAACGTAAGCCTAGACGGTGCAGTGAACGTACCAGAACCGGGTTCGCTCGCTCTGCTTGGCACCGGCCTCATTGGGCTTGGGCTTCTGCTTCGTCGTCGCCAGAAGCGCAGCTGAGCCTGCTCCACTGACCGACAGCGCCTCCGGTTTGCCGGGGGCGTTTTCGATTGGAGCCGCCGGACCATTCGGCATGCCCAAATACTGATTGTCTTGATTTCTTTACACTCCAAAAATTACCGGGACTCAACATGCTGATTCAACAGAACAATATTTTTGGCATGGACATTGCTTACCTAGAATTGTAAGAATTGAACAAAATCCATCGGAGATTGAATCATGAGAAAAATTAGGTCGCTCCTGCTCTCGAGCGTCTTCCTTGTTGGGTTGACGGGGGTGGCTCATGCAGGCTTTGCCGATGGGAACAACTATCAATTTCAGGTCTGGACCGGCAGCTACAGCACCCTGGGCCTGTCGGGCACGCCAGCTACCGCGTCCATGGCAACGCTCAGCGGGCTTCCGCAGGGAAGCCCGACGGCGAATTTCAATTACACAGGGCCGATCGACTTTTCGGTCGGGGCTTCGGAGACTAATTCCGTCAGTAATTTCTTCGGGACCAATGTTGGCGGGATTTCTGGTTACACGAGCCTGAGTGGGCTCACCGAGTCTGCGTTTCTCGCTTCGACGCTGAGCAGCCCGTATCAGAACGTCGATGGCTCGCTTGATTCAGATGCGTTCGTCACATTCATGGAAATCACCGGCACCTATTCGGCCCCGGCGGGAACCGTCGTGACCATTTCGCACGACGATGGGGCGTCGCTCTACAGCGGGGTGAGCAATACGCCATTGATCGCCAGCGGCGGTCCCACAAACGAAATTCCGTCTTCGGCAACGCTTGCCGCAGCGAGCATGACCCCGTTCACGCTGGTTTATGTCGAAGCCAACGGTGCGCCCTCGGTTCTCCAGATCTCGGAAACCCTGCCGGTTCCGGAGCCCGGTTCGCTCGCGGTTCTCGGTACCGGCCTGATCGGTCTGGTGCTTATCCGTCGCCGACGCCGGGCTTGATCATCGAGGGCGCCATTGCTTCAAGCGGTCGCGTCCGAGCATCATCGCACCCGCCAGAGTGAAACGAGGTGCCGCCCGCGCCCAGTGCAGGGCGGTGCTTTCGCCGGCAAGGCTGGTTTTGTACCGGTCGTCTCCGGCGAGGAAATCGTAATTGTTCAGACCACGCGCCTGGTAATGCCGCATCGCCGCCACATGACATACGAGACCGGGCTTTTCATGCGGATGCTCGGTCTCGTAGACGAAGCCGCTTTGATAGGCACTCGCGGTGCCGCGCCAGATCAGGGTGTACAGGTAGCCGATCAGCCGCGATCCTGCCGAGATTCGCAACAGATCGGTCGTGCCCGATTCAATGCCGCGCCGAAGCAGATCGTTGTGGAAGTCCCGGAATTCACGGCGGGCGAATGCACCTTGTCGCCCCCTCCCTTGCCAGGTGGTTTGATGCAGGGCGGCGAGGCCGGTGATGAATTCATGGGCCTGGTCCCGGCTTGTCGCAGGTTCAACGTGGATGGGGCCGCTTGCGGCATACCGGCGCCACGCACGGTTGATCTGCTGGCGGGTATTGGCGGAGACCGGGTCGAGGCAATCCATGCCGTCCCGTCGCAATGCGGCGAGGTCGCGCCGCGGCGCCACTCGCGTGATCGATACGGTGACGACGCCGTGGCGCCTGGCCGCCGCCAGATCGATCGTGCCGATCCCGGACAGGACGATCATGTGCCCCGGACCGACCGGTGCGTGCATCAGTGCGGCGAACCACGCATCCCGCGCTTGCGGGCAATTCTGTACCACGAGCGGCCCGTTATGCTCGATGAACACCGAGTCCGCTGCGGGATCGCCGGTTTCACCGAGGTGCCAGCTCGGGCCGGTCCATCGCCGCCGGCGGTTCAGCACGCCGATGGCGACGCAGCGGCTTCCATTCATGATCTGCAGCGCCAGAGGATCGTGGAACCGTGCGGCAAAGCGACAACCCAGCCATGTCCAGCTTTGGAATACCGACCCATCGGCTTGGGCTTCGACCTGCCGCCAGTCATTGCCGAAACGTTCGGGATCCGTGATCGGGCTGAGCCGGGCGGTCAGCCCGGGTGCGATATCCACAAGATGGTCCGTCTGTCGCTTGTGAGGTCGGGCCATCCATGTCATCGTGTTATCGTATTTGAATTGCCGAAAGCTGCAATGTTCCCGGACCTGCTGCCCAACCCCCGCCCGGTCGCGTTGCGTGAGTTCCGCCGGATCGCCACTGTCCTGATCGACACCGAAGAGGATTTCGACTGGACCGATCCCACCGAAGGGACCGATTACGCGACTGCGTATCTGTCGCGTATCGCCGAGCTTCAGCCGATTTTTGCCGCGCATGGCGTCGTACCGACCTATCTGGTCACTTATCCGGTACTGCTAAATCCGGATATCGTCGGCCTGCTGATCCATTACCGTGATCGCGGCGAGGCGGCTCTCGGGATCCAGTTGCATCCCTGGGTTACGCCGCCGTTCGAGGGGCGCGGGTCGACGGCGCAGTCGTTCGGCGGCAACCTTGCGCCGGAAATCGAGGCACGCAAGCTCGAATCGCTCTGCTCGCGCTTTATCGAGGTCTTCGCATCGTCTCCCCTGGTGTTCCGCGCCGGGCGCTACGGTCTCGGCCGGCAAACCGCCTCGCTGATCGAAGCTGCGGGAATTCTGGTCGACACCAGCATAGCGCCCCGAACATCGATGCGCGAAGAAGCGGGGCCGGATTATAGCCGGATCGATTTCGCGCCGTTCTGGTTCGGCGTGCAACGGTCCTTGCTCGAACTGCCGCTGGGCCGCGCCATCGTCGGCTGGGGGGGGGCGCTCGGTGACCGCCTCTACCGGGCGTTGATCGGGACGAATGGTGCCTGGGCACCTCTCGCCGGCCTGCTCGCGCGGATCGAATGCGCCGAGCGGATCACCCTTTCGCCGGAAGGCAATGATCCCCGTGCCGTGCGGCGGTTGGTCCAGGGGCTGGGCCGACGCGATCAGATGATCCTGCCATTGAGCTTTCACAGCTCGTCGATCGCGCCGGGTCGTAATCCCTATGTTCGTTCGCGTGCGGATCTGCATCGGTTCTACGATGATCTTTCGGCGATCCTGTGCGATCTGACTGACGAATTTTCCTGTCGTTTCGCTGCCGCAGAGACCATTCCCGCTTTGCTGTGTCCGGCACCAGCGATCCGATGACGGTACCGGCTGAAATCCTGCTGGTCGCGAATAATTTTCCACCGGTGCAGGGCGGGTCGGCGGTGGTGTATGGGGCGCTTGCCCGGCTTGCAGCGCCGCAGGTGCAGGTGCTGGCGCCGCGCACGAGCTATGTGGACGGCCTGCCCCTGATCGGCTGGCGCGAGCACGATCGCAGGGCGGCGGCAGCGGGCGATGGGCGTGCCGGGTATCGGGTCGAGCGCCTCGACCTGCTTCGGACCCCGATCGGGGGCCCAGCCGCCGGGCGATGGGGGCGCGCTGGATTTTTGCTGCATGATCTGCGGATCCGGGCAGATATCCTGCGTGCGGTTCTTCGCAGCCTCCGTACCGGACGGATCGCCGCTCTGTGCATCGGCGAACTGGTGTCGTCCGGTTGGCTGTTCAGTGTAATCCGCCGGTTGGGGCCGACCCATTTGCGATTCGTCGTTTATATCCACGGCGAGGAGATTACCACGCGCGACGATTATGACGCGGACTGGTCCCGCCGCCGCCGCACCCTCGCTGCCGCCGATGCGATTATCGTGGTCAGCCGGTTCACCGCGACGACGGTGCGCGATCTGCTGGCAGGACAGGCCGCACCGCCGATTCATCTGATCGAGAACGGGGTTGATTTCGCGCGATTCTCGGCGGCGAGCCATCGGCCCGACCTGATTGCGCAGTATGGGCTCGCGGGACGGTTCGTGTTCGTCTCGGTCTGCCGGCTGCTGGAGAAAAAAGGGATCGACCACGCCATTCGTGCGTTTGCCCGCCTGGCACGTGCTGACGCGGACGTTCGGTTTCTTGTGGTCGGCACTGGGCCTTACGCCGAAACGCTCCATGCCATTGCGGCCGCCGAAGGCGTGGCCGATCGCGTGGTGTTCACGGGATCGGTCGCTGAGGCGGATCTGGCCGATCATTATTCGTTGGGCGACGTATTCGTCATGCCGAATCGGGCGCTGGCCTCGGGCGATACCGAGGGGTTTGGCCTCGTATTTCTGGAAGCCAATGCGGCCGGTCTGCCGGTGATTGCCGGCAGGGACGGTGGTAGCGTCGATGCCGTGAAGGACGGCGTGAACGGCCTGATTGTCGATGGCGGATCGATCGACGCGATCGAGGCGGCGATGCGCCGGCTGCGCGATGATCCATCGCTTCGTGCCGAGATCGCTGCCCGTGGGATTGCTTGTGCCGCTGCCGCGGATTGGGAGGTCAAGGCACAGCAATTCGTCGTCGCCTGTCTCGGTCGCTCCGATGGTGATTGAGGATGATACGCGCGTGCTGCCCTGGTCGGCGCTCGACCAGCTCAGCATCGCCCGTTTTGCAGACCCGGCACGGGATCTGTTTGCCAGTCATTTGTGGTTCGACACGTTGGCCCGTGCGGCGACCCCGCACGGTGTTGCTGCGGGGTGCGTCGTCATCGGTGATCACACCGCGCTGGTGCCGGTCTGGTGCGTTGGATCAGGCGGTGGGCTGGTCATCCAGGCGGGACAATCCAGCCCCTATTCGCTTGAGTTTGCGCCGATCATCGCCGGAGATCCGTTCCGCGCGGGTCGCGGTTTTGCTGGACTGGCACGCCGCCGGGGTGTGGTCCGGCTCGATGCCCTGGATGAGCGCAACCCGGCGATCGCGCCATTTCTGGCCGGATGCCGGGCTGGTGGCCTGCGGGTGCAGCGTTTCGCGCATTTTGGCGATTGGTCGGCGCCAGTCGAAACCGATGATTTCGACCGCTGGCTGGCCACGCGCCCCGGTTCGTTGCGCAGCACCATCACGCGCAAGCTCAAGCGCGCCCGCTCGACCGCCCGTTTCCATTTGTTCGGCGCTGACGATCTTGAAGTCGGACTCGCGGCGTTTGAGCAGGTTTATGCGAAATCATGGAAGCAGCCGGAACCGTTTCCGCTGTTCAATATCACCTGCATGCGGGCGCTGGCCGGGGCGGGACTGCTCCGCCTCGCGGTTCTGGCTGGTCCCAGCGGGCCGATCGCCGCGCAGTACTGGGCGGTATCCGGGGGTCGTGCGATGCTGCTGAAACTCGCCCACGACGAGGCGTATGCCGCACTCTCGCCCGGCACCGTGCTGACCGCGCAGATGCTCGGTGCCATCCTTGCGCGGGATCGTCCTTCGCTGCTCGACTTCGGCCGGGGCGATGATGCCTATAAGCGCTTATGGGTCGATCAACGTCATGAGCGGTATGGCGTCATGCTGATCAATCCCCGTCATCCGCGCGGCCTTGCCGCCATGGCGACGGCTGCTGCCGGTGCGGTCCGCCGACGATTGCGACAAGGACGACGTTGATATGCGGATTCTCTACAGCCACCGGATCCAGTCGCGTGACGGCCAGTCGGTTCATGTCGAAGATCTGGTCGCTGCGTTTCGTGCTGCGGGGCACGAGGTCATGGTGGTGGGTCCCTCGTTCTACGATAAGACCGGCTTTGGTGCGGAAACCACCTGGGTCGCCCGTCTCCGCGCCATCCTGCCGGGTGCGGTGGGTGAACTCGCCGAACTCGCCTATAATATTCCAGCGTGGTGGCGACTGCGTCAGGCTGCCGTCGCATTCCGGCCGGATGTCATCTACGAGCGGTATAATCTGTATTATCTCGCCGGTATGTGGGTGGCGCGCGAACGCCGCATTCCGTTTCTGGTCGAAGTCAATGCACCGCTTGCCGAAGAGCGTATCGCGCATGGCGGACTGAGGCTCGGTGCGTTGGCGCGCTGGGCGGAGCGGGCGGTGTGGCGGGCGGCGGATCGGATATTCGCGGTGACCCATGTGCTTGGTGCCCGGATCACTGCGGTCGGTGTGGCACCGGACCGGCTGATCATTACGCCGAATGGCATCGATCTTGCCCGTTTTCACGAACGTACTGCGCCGCCACGACCGCGTGCGGTGCTGGGGTTCATCGGGTTCGTCAGGCCGTGGCACGGGCTCGAACCGGTGATCGATGAATTGGGCCGCAGCGCCGAGAAATTCGATTTCGTCATCGCGGGCGAAGGCCCGGCTAGGTCGACGCTTGAAGCCATGGTGGCCCGCTACGGGTTGCAATCGCACGTCCATTTCGCTGGTCTGGTTCCGCGTGACGCGGTGCCGGGCTTCCTCGCAGGCATCGATATAGCGCTTCAGCCTCGCGCGGTGGATTACGCCTCTCCGCTCAAACTTTTCGAATACATGGCCGCCGGGTGCGCGATTGTGGCACCAGACCAGCCCAACCTGCGGGAAATCCTAGCCGATGATGAAACCGCTCTGCTGTTCGAACCGGAAAATTGGGGTGCGCTCTGGTCGTGCATCGCACGGCTTGCGGCCGATCCTGCGCTTCGTGCCCGGCTCGGAGCGGCGGCACGTGCGGAGATCATCCGTCGTGACCTCACCTGGGCGGGAAATGCACGTCGTATTGTCGGGTCCGTGACGCGATGACGAACCCGATCCGGATCGTTCATGTGTTTCCGAGTTTTGCTGCTGGCGGGGCCCAGATGCGGATGTGCGCGCTCGCCAACTATTTCGGCGACCGGTTTTCCCATGCGATCGTTGCGCTCGATAACGACACGACGTGTCGGGATCGGCTTGAGTCCCGCCTCGATATCGGTTTCCCGAGCCCGCCTTCAACGAGCACGGGCTTGCCCCGGCGGTTGAGGGCGATCGGGCGAACCTTGCGCGCATTGCGCCCCGACCTGCTCGTGACAAGCAACTGGGGTAGTATCGAATGGGCAATTGCCAATCGGTTACGTGGTCGGGTCCGCCACATTCATACCGAAGACGGTTTCGGTCCCGACGAGCGCGACCGCCAGGTCCGTCGCAGGGTGATCACGAGGCGATTGATCCTGCGGTCGAGTACCACGATCGTTCCGTCCCGTACGCTGCTCGATGTTGCGGCTTGTGTCTGGCAGTTGCCGGGCCGCAGCCTGCATTATATTCCGAATGGCATCGACCTTGCGCGGTTCAGTCCTGGGGTCGCCATGCCCGCTACGCCGGTTATCGGTTGCGTTGCTGCTCTGCGGCCTGAGAAAAATCTCGCTCGCCTGATCCGGGCGGCGGCAATCGCCCGGCGGGAAGTCAAGTTTGAGTTGCGAATCCTCGGAGATGGGCCGGATCGCGCCGCACTCGAACGCCTCGCCGCCGAGTCGGGGATGCCGGTGATGTTTCTTGGCGCGAGGTCCGACGCGGCATCGTTTTACCGCGAAATCAGTCTGTTCGCTCTCAGTTCGGATACTGAACAGATGCCGCTTTCGGTCATGGAAGCGATGGCGTCGGGGCTGCCTGTCATCACCACCGATGTCGGTGACATTTCCCGGATGGTCGCCGCTGAAAATCGCCCTTTCATCGTGCGGCGCGATGATGCGGCTTTGGCTGCGGCCCTGAATGGATTGATCATTGACCCGGAACAGGCGCGCATGATCGGGCAGGCGAACCGTGCTCGGGCGATTGAAGAGTTCGATTTCGCGGCGATGGCCCGAAAATGGAGCGATGTTCTGATGCCCGTGCGCCGAACCGGCGCCGCATCTACATCCAACGCAGTGCGACGAGGATGATGACGGTCCAGCATATCAAGGCCAGGCCGAGAACGAGAGGGATCGCGACAGCGAGGGGGAGTCGGCCACTTTGGCTCCGTTCATCTCGCTGAGGGGGCGTGTAGGCGGCGTCGATGCCTTTTGACCGGCCAGCCGGTCGCAACACGACCACGGGCGTCTTGGTGCTATCGATTGCCGCATTGTGCCGGCGACCGCCTGATACTGAGAGCGCTCCCAGCAAACCTTTGCCCAGGCCACTGAGAGAAACGCCGGCAGATCTCCGATGGTGTGAGCCAAGGCCCTTCATCTGATTCCCAAAAAAATAAGGTCTGTCGTAGTAATTGAGAATTTCACTCGAATACACTAGTTAAATAAAAGTTAAGAAGTTATTAACGCTTGAAAAAAATCTGAAATTCTCTCGGAATGCCGCCTTTCGCGAAAAATTTGCCCTGATCGCAATATCGGGAGGACGCCAACCATGATATCAGCATCATTTATTAGGTTTCACGTATTAGGCTGTGCGTAGTTGGGTTATCATTATCGGCGGCGGATAAATGCCGGGAGATTTCAGCGCATGTGTGGTTTCACCGGATTGTTTCCCCTGCGAACGGCACGAGCGGGGGCTGTTGCGATCGATCCCGGGTTGCTCCGGCGCATGACGGACGCGATCGCTCATCGGGGGCCTGACGATGAAGGGTTTCACGTTGAACTCGCGATCGGTATGGGATTTCGTCGCCTGTCCTTCCTTGATCTTGCCGCAGGTCATCAGCCGATGGGCAATGAGGACGGCACCGTGTTCGTTACGTTTAACGGTGAGATCTATAATTTCGCGGTCCTGCGCGAGCAACTCATCGCTCAAGGTCATGTTTTCGCAACGCGCTCGGATTCCGAGGTGCTGGTGCATGGCTGGGAGAGTTGGGGGCTCGGCTTGCTTGACCGGATCGATGGCATGTTTGCCTTCGCTCTATGGGACCGAACCCAGCGCAGCCTGCTGCTGGCGCGTGACCGGATCGGTAAGAAGCCGCTGTATTACGGTGTCGCGCCCGACGGAACTCTGGCCTATGGCTCTGAACTTGCGGCGCTCGTGCCGGTGTCCGGGCTGGCTGCGGTGCTCGACCCCGCGGCGATCGAGGATTTTCTGGCGTTCGGCTACATCCCTGACCCTGCTTCAGTCTATCGCGACATTCGCAAGCTGCCGCCCGCCCATTTCATGCTGATCGGTGAGGGAGAGCCATTGCCGTCGCCGCGCCGCTACTGGTCGCTTCCCGCTCCCGGTCCGGTGCCGGCAAGTATGGCGGAGGCTGCGGCAGATCTGCGGAGCCGTCTCGAAACATCGGTTGCGGCGCGCATGGTGGCCGATGTGCCGATCGGGGCGTTCCTTTCGGGCGGGATCGACTCCGGCGCGATTGCCGCACTTGCGTCCCGTCATTGCGCGGCACCGCTGCAATGCTTCACCATTGGATTTCCCGGCCCGACCGATGAGCGCGTGGTCGCCGCGATGATGGCGGATCGGTGCGGCGCCACCCATGTCACCCAAACCGTTGCTCCGGACGATGTCATCGATGCTGCGCGGTTTCAGGCGGAAGTCTTTGGGGAACCTTTCGGCGACCATTCTTCGGTACCCAGCCTTGCCGTGGCCCGGCTCGCTCGCACCGGAGTCAAGGGCGTGGTCTCTGGTGATGGTGGCGACGAGGTGTTCGGTGGTTATCGACGCTATCGCTGGCATGCGATCGCGGATCGGGCTCGCCGACTGCTGCCGGACCGCGCGCGTCGCGCTCTGCTGGCGCCGATTGCCCGTGGCTATCCCAAGCTCGATCACGCGCCCGCATGGCTTCGGGCAAAAACGACGCTTACCGAAATCAGCCTCGATTCGGCGCACGGATATTACCGCACGCTCTGCAAACTGCAGGATGATGAGCGACGCGGCTTGATGACTCCACGGTTGATTTCTCTGCTCGATGGCCATGATCCCTCTGCCGGCATCGTTGCAGCGCTCGACACCGACGCGGATCCGCTCCGTGCGGCGCAGTTGGTGGATCTTGCAACCTATCTGCCCGGCGACATTCTGGTGAAGGTCGATCGTACCAGCATGCGCAGTGGTCTCGAAGTGCGCTCGCCTTTGCTCGACCATGATCTCCTCGCCTGGGGGATGGCGTTGCCATCCACGTTGAAATTGCAGAATGGCGTTGGCAAGTCGGTGCTCCGTGCAGCGGTCGCACCGCTGGTTCCGCGCGCGGTGCTTGATCGGCCGAAGCAAGGTTTCGTCGCGCCGCTCGCAGCCGAACTACGACGGGCAGCCCCGCGCCTGCGCAGTGCGTTGCTCGGACCGGCGATGCTGGATACCGGCTGGTTCGATGGCGAGGCGATCGGCAGGATGATCGATCAGCACGAGGCGGGGCGGGCCGATCACGCCTGGAAACTCTGGCATCTTCTGGTGCTCGAAGGGTTCCTTGCCCGGCATGCCGGTGCAGCGCGCGCCACCGCCGCGCTGGTGGCCTGAATCGATGGCTGATCCGACGACCGATGCCGGGCTGCGCAGTCTCGCCCGTGAAGGTTCGGTACTTGCGCGCACCGCCCGCGGGGCGGGTTGGATCGTCGGCTGGCGTTTCATCAACCGCGCTCTGGGGCTTGTCAGTACGCTGATCCTGGTGCGGTTGCTGGTTCCCTCGGCTTTTGGCATCGTCGCTCTGTCGATGAATTTGATGCAGAGTATTGCCCAGCTTTCGGAAGCGGGCATCGAAGGGGCGATCATTCGCGACGAAAATCCCGACCGGGAACTTTACGACACCGGCTTCACGATCAACGCCATTCGCGGGTTGCTGACCGGCATCGTGGTTGCCGCTCTGGCCATCCCGATCAGCCGGTTCTTTGACAATCCGGCAATGGTCGATGTGCTCTACGTGGTCGCGGCCGGCAGTGCGATCAGCGCGCTCGAAAATATCGGCGTGGTCGATTTTCGCCGGTTCATCGCCTTCGACAAGGAATTCCAGCTCAAGCTGTTTCCGCGGCTGCTTTCGGTGGTGTCGGGGATTGTGCTGGCCTTCTGGCTGCGCAGCTACTGGGCCCTCGTCGATGCCATCCTGATCAACCAGATCGCGACCGTGATCATCAGCTACCTGATCCACCCCTACCGGCCTCGCCTGACCCTGACCGGATGGCGACGTATTTCGGGCTATTCGGTGATGATCTGGCTCATCACGCTGGTTGGGGTCGCGCAGGGTGCTGCGAGCAACGTGGTGATCGGGCGCGTATCTGGAACCGGTGATGTCGGGATCTACGGCGTCGGTGCCGAAATCGCCGGGTTGCCGAGCTCGGAATTGATCGGCCCGCCCTGCCGCGCCGCATTTTCGGGGTTTTCCGAAGCCAAGCAGGGGGGGGACAATGGGGCCACCATGATGCTGCGCATGCTTGGGCTGATGGCGCTCATTACCGTGCCCGCTGGCTTCGGCCTGTCGTTGATCGCCTATCCCATCGTCAAACTGGGGTTCGGCAAAGAATGGCTTGGCGCCGTGCCGCTGCTCGAAATCTTCGGGATCGCGACGACGGTGACGATCTTTGGCTCGATTGCCTCGACGCTGTTCGCGGTGCAGGCATGGCTCAAGGCCAGCCTGAAGCTGAATGTCGCGCTGATGCTGCTGCGCCTGGCGTTGCTGGTTGCGCTGGTGCCACGCTACGGGCTGATCGGTGCGGCGATCGCGGTTTCGATTGTCGATGTCGTCAGCCAGATCGTCTATTTCCTGGTCATGACGCGGCGTCTGCAGGTGAGCGTTGCAGCAATCTTTGCGCGGATCTGGCGTAGCCTGATCGGTGCCGGCGCGATGACGGCGGTTCTGATGTTGAGCGATCTCGGTTGGGGGCATTGGGCTGGTCGAGATCCGGTATTGGCGTGGCACATGGTCGGCGCTATCGCGCTGGGCGCTGGCAGCTACGTTGCGACCGTCTTGTTCCTATGGCTCGCGAGTGGCCGTCCCGATGGCGCAGAGGCCGATCTGATCCTTACTGTTCAGCGATTTCGCCGGCGTTGAAGCCGGAATCAGGCGGCGGGAACTTCGAAAGACCGCGCCATTACGAATGCGCTCAGGACGGCGATACATTCGGGCAATGCCATGGAATCGGGATGGATCATTGAAAGCCCGCCCGATACGATCGCGCCCGCGAGATAACAGCTCATCACGGTGATCTGCCGCCAGGTGATCGGCTTGACCACTGGCGACCCGCCCTTGTGGCTTACCGCGCGGGTCAGTCCCATTGTGATCATTGTCAGTGTCGTGGTGAACACCACTGTCGTGATCCCCGGCAGATCGATCACCCGGGCGACCACGCTCTGCATCCCCATTGCGGCCGACGCCACGACGATCAACACGAATAGCTGCATGCCGTAGACCGGATGCGCGACCAGCGGCCAGAGCACGGCGACGAGGGCAAGACAGAGTGCCTCGACGCCGATCACCCGGCGCAGCCGAGACCGCACCGGTGCTGTGGCCGAAGCATCGTGAATCACGGTGCCCAGCACGCTACCCGCCGCGAAGCCGAGCAGGGCGGCGAGTGATCGGGTTGCTTCCAGGATATGTCCCTGCCCGAGCGCCATTCCGAGCAGGGCGGTATTTCCGGTCATCGCAGAAGTGAACACGTCGTGGAATTTGAGAAACGCGAACACGTCTGCGCTGCCGGAGGCGGTGGCGAGCGCGCCGGTTATCCCATCGGCAGCTGTCACCGACGAGGCGTTGGCGAGAGGCATCGGGGCGGGCGTTACCGGCTTCGCCCGTGCGACACCACCATCCCTCCCTTATTCCGCGATGGCGGCGACATGCCGCTTGGTGACCGCACTCACCGCCACCAGCATCACGATATTTACGATCAGGGCGATGATGCCGACGTTGAAATCCTGGATCGGCTGCGGCAGGAACGGTAACAACGAGCCGACTGTCGCGTGGCTGAAGGTGAGCCAGGCCGCAACCACAACGCCGGCGATGATGCCCGCCATCGCGCCTTGTTTCGTGGCCCCTGAGCCAGGAAACAGGCTCACGACCAGCGCCGGGAACATCTGGGTCACGAAACTGTAGCCCACCAGGAGCAGGGTAACGATCGTGG
>JAQTXO010000417.1:0-443 GCA_028688765.1 Acidiphilium sp.
CCATGAAGGCGAAGCGGACATCGGACAGCGATTTATGCGTGAATTCCAGCATGGTCATGAAATCCGCCAGGATCTGGGTCGGATGCGACTGATCGGTCAGGCCGTTGTAAACCGGCACGCCGGCATGACGCGCCAGGGTTACCGCATCCTCCTGGCCGAAGCCGCGAAACTCGATTGCATCGAACATCCGCCCGAGCACGCGGGCGGTATCGCGCACGGTTTCGGCTTGCCCGATATGGCTGCCGCTCGGGCCCATATAGGTAACATGTGCGCCCTGATCGTGAGCCGCGACTTCAAAGCCGCTGCGGGTCCGGGTGGAGTCCTTCTCGAAGATCAGCGCGATATTTTTGCCAACCAGTTGCGGCCGCTCCGCGCCGGCCCTGCGGGCCGCCTTCAAATCCTTTGCGAGCGCCAAAAGATACCGCAATTCGGCGGGGGAGAAA
>JAQTXO010000417.1:453-3494 GCA_028688765.1 Acidiphilium sp.
ATCGCGCGCCAATGGGCAGGTCATGCAATGGCCGCCACCCCGCCCGCGCCCGAGCTCGGCGCCCTCGATGGTGATGACCTCGATCCCGGCCTTGCGCAGCAGCGTATTGGTATCGACGTTACGATCATAGGCGATCACCACGCCGGGCGAGAGCGCGACGACGTTGTTGCCGTCATCCCATTGTTCGCGTTCGGCTTCCGCCGTGTCGCCGCCCGTCGCGATCCGTCGCAGATGGGGCACGCCGATTGCGCTGGCCACCACGGTGGTGAAACGATCTGCCTCGCGCACCACCCGGATGCGCCCGGCATCGTCCTCGGGGTAGAGCGAGAATGTCGTGATCTGATCGACGATTTCGGGAAATACCGTCACCAGATCGCGATCGCAGAACGTGAAGACGGTATCGAGATGCATGAAGCTGCGATCGCGCGGCATCAGCGCCGCGATCACCCGTGTCGCCGCGCCGTGCCGGAACAGGCGGCTGGCATAATCGGTTACCGCCTGCGGCGTCGAGCGTTCGCCCATGCCGATCAGCACGACCCCGCCGGCCAGCGGCATCACATCGCCGCCCTCCAGGCTGATCGGGCTGTAATCCTGGTCGGACGCGTCGAGATACCGCACGAAATCGGCGTTCCTGAAACGCGGATGAAACCGATAGACGCTGGCGGCATTGATGGCTTCGGGCCGCCGCGCCGGCCAGAACATCGGGTTGATGAACACCCCTTTGCCGACCCAGCAGGAGCTGTCGCGGGTGAACAACTGGTTGGGCAATGGCGGCAGCACGAAATCGTGCGGCGTGCGCGTCGCACCGAACAGCCCGGTCGGGGCGAACGGCAGATCGGCACGCACGATGCCGCCCACCAGATAGGTCGCGAGCTGCGTTGCAGGCAATTCATCGAGCCAGGCGCGAACCTCGCCCATCGTGCCATGCCCGAGATGCCCGATATCGACGCGGCGATCGAGCAGCCACGTCCGCGCCACCGGGTCCGCCATGGTTTCGGCCAGCATCGCGCCGAATTCGTGCACCACGACCCCGCGCTCGCGCATGGTATCGACGAAGGCATCGTGCTCCTGGCGGGCCTTTTTTACCCAGAGCACATCGTCGAACAGCAGATCGCGGCAATTGCCCGGGGTCAGCCGGGTCAGACTGAGGTCGGGCCGGTGCACCATCACCTCGCGCAGCACCCCGACTTCGGAATAGGTGCCGAGTGGTGCCTCCGCCATCGCACCCGCCGGGTTCGCAGCGTCGCTCATGACCGCACCACATAGGTGAACAGCTTGATCCGGCCGTCTTCGGCGGTCTCGCGGTATACCCCCTGGATTTCGCTTTCGAAGCCGGGGAAGCGGTTGGCGGCGGCTTCGAACATCCGCAGATAATCCACCATCGGGCGGGCACGCTCATCGTAGCGTTCGCCCGGCACGATCACGCCGATCCCGGGCGGATAGACCAGCGCGAGCGTTGCCGCGACGCGACCGGCCAACTGATCGAGCGGCAGGTAATCGACATCGTTGCGGATGAAATGCTGCATCGCCTGCTGCGGGCTCATGACGATCTCGGGAAAATGCGCCGCGCGGAACTGATCGCGTTGCAGGGCGCTGACATCGTGCGCGCGATAGAACTCATGCATCTCGTGGCAGAGATCATACAGGCCGATTTTCGCGTAGCGCGTCCTGTAGCGCGCGGTGAAGTCGGGCAGAACCTCGCTCAGGGGCGCGTTGCGATCGTGCAGGGTCTTGAAGCCAACCAGGGCACTGAGCAGCGTGCCCGCCTTGCTCGATTCCATTCCCGGTGTCAGCAGGAACAGAATGCTGTTCAAGTCGTTCTTTTCCGGCACGATCCGATTTTCCCTGAGATATTCGGCAAGAATTGACGCGGGGATCCCATGGTCCTCATACGTGCCATCCGCCCGCGACAGGCCGGGCGTGATCAGCGTGAGCTTGTTGGGGTCGGTCATCGCATAGCCGGGCACGACATGGGTGAAACCGTGCCAGGCGGCGCCGGGTTCCAGCGCCCAGCACGCCGGATCGCTTGCGAGGCGATCGGTCGGGGCATCCTGCCAGCGGATCGTGCCTTCGGCGGTCCCGAGTGCTGGAATCCGGTCGGGCACGAACGGGTCGAAAAACCAGGCCTCCGCCGGATGGGCCGCGGCGGCTGCGAACTCGTCCGCCAACGCCCGGAGTTTCTTGCGCAGCTCGATTCCGAGGCGGATCGTGTCATCCCACATGACCTGACCGGCACGCCCCTTCATCATCTGCGCTCCGACATCGAGGGAGGCGAACAACGGATAGAACGGCGATGTCGAGGCATGGAGCATGAAGGTTTCATTGAAGCGCTTGTGCGTTACCTGCCGCTGCTGCCCCTTGATATGACGATCCTTCACATGGATCTGCGAGGCCTGCGAGAAGCCGGCGAGCTGCTTGTGGGTCGACTGGGTCGCGATGATGCCGGCGCCATCTTCCGCCATATCGGTCAGACCCATCGCAAATCGTCCGGCGAATAGCGGGTGGAACTTCATGAACCCGGCCCAGGCCTCATCGAACAATATGTAGTCGCAAAGCGGGCTCAGCCTGCGGTAGATCATTTCGGCACTGTAGATCGTGCCGTCGTAACTGCATTGTTCGATCACCGCGACCCGGAAGGGCTTGGCCGCGCGCGCCGCCGCGGGGTCGGAGACGAGCGGATGAGCAGCGATCCGTGCGCGGATCGCGGCTTCGTCGAGTGAGGCGTAATCGATCGGCCCGATCAGCCCCTGCGGATTGCGGTCGGTCGGCAGATAGACTGGAATACCGCCGGCATTGATCAGCGCGCCATGATGGATCGATTTATGATTGTTGCGGTCAACCAGCACGAGATCGCCCTGGGCGACCAGGGCACCGAGCACGATTTTGTTGGAGGTCGATGTGCCGTTCAACACGAAATAGGTCCGATCGGCGCCGAAAATCACCGCCGCCTCGCGCTGCGCCTGCAACGCCGGCCCCTCATGGGTCAGCAGATCGCCCAGCTCGACCACCGAATTGTCGAGGTCGTTGCGAAAGATCGCCTC
>JAQTXO010000418.1 GCA_028688765.1 Acidiphilium sp.
GAAGGCGAGGAATTTGGTGCGGTTGGGCTGGCCGCGGTTGAGGCGGGACTGGACCGCGATTTTCATGGCGACTTCGACCGCGACGGAGCCGGAATCGGTGAAGAAGACCCGGTCGAGCGGGTCCGGCAGGAGGGCGGCGAGGCGGGTGGCGAGGCGGTAGGCCGGTTCGTGGGCGAGGCCGCCGAACATGATGTGGGGCATCGCTTCGAGCTGGGCGGCGACCGACTGGATGATGTGGGGGTGATTGTAGCCGTGGCAGGCGGTCCACCACGAGGCGATGCCGTCGATCAGGATGCGGCCATCCGCAAGGTGGATTTCGCTGCCGGTGGTGCGCACGACCGGCAGCGGCAGCGGGGCGGTCTGCATCTGGGCGTAGGGCAGCCAGACATGGTTCCAGCCGGTGGTGAGCCAGGCTGGCGGCGCAGCGGGAGACGGGGTGGCGGTGGGCGTGGTCACGATTGTCGGGTGAGGCCCAGTTTTTCAAACAGGGCGTTATCGCGCGCGACGGCGGGGTTGCTGGTGGTCAGCAGGGTGTCGCCATAGAAGATCGAGTTGGCACCGGCGAGGAAGCAGAGCGCCTGGGCTTCGTCCGAGAGGGCTTCGCGGCCGGCGGACAGGCGGACATAGGATTTCGGCATGGCGATGCGGGCGGCGGCGATGGTGCGGACGAAATCGATCGGGTCGATCGGGGCGGCATCGCCCAGCGCGGTGCCCTTGACCGCGACGAGGGCGTTGATCGGGACCGATTCCGGGTAGGGGTCGAGATCGGCCAGGGCGGCGAGGAGGCCGGCGCGGTCGTCGAGGTCTTCGCCCATGCCGATGATGCCGCCGCAGCAGACGTTGATGCCGGCATCGCGGACGGCGGCGAGGGTATCGAGCCGGTCCTGATAGACGCGGGTGGTGATGATGGTGCCGTAGAACTCGGGTGAGGTGTCGAGATTATGGTTGTAATAGTCGAGCCCGGCGGATTTCAGGCGGTTGGCCTGATCGGGGCGGAGCATGCCGAGCGTGACGCAGGTTTCGAGGCCGAGCGCCTTGACGCCCGCGACCATGGCGGCGACACGATCGAGATCGTGATCCTTGGGGGAACGCCAGGCGGCGCCCATGCAGAAACGCTGCGCCCCGGCATCGCGCGCGCGGCGGGCGGCTTCGAGCACGGGTTCGAGGTCCATCAGCTTCGAGGCGGGAACACCGGCCTCGAACCCCGCCGATTGGGGGCAATAGCCGCAATCCTCGGGGCAGCCGCCCGTCTTGATCGACAGAAGCGTGGAAATCTGGATCGCGGTCGGGTCGAAATGCTGGCGATGAATGGTCTGGGCACGGAAAATCAGCTCGGGCAGCGGCAGAACCAGCAGGGCCGCAATGCGGGCACGGGTGGGGGATGGGTGTTCGAGCGTCAGGGACATCGATCTCTCCGGTTTGCCGCTACGGCATCGGACACCGTGATAAACCGGGCAGGGCAGGACGGGAAGGGTTTGCAGGGCTGCGGGCTGTGGGGGTCGGGCAGGGCAATCGGGTGAAGGAAGCAGAGCGAGGAAAAAAGCACTTCTTTTTTGGAAAAAAGAAGCAAAAAACTTTTTTTGATCTGGGTCCGAGGTGGTTTCACCGGCAGGGGCCAGAGGGAATCAGAGTTTTTTTGCTTCTTTTTTTGCAAAAAAAGAAGAATGCTTGCCTTCCTTGATCTTACCTCAATTGGACTACATATGTGCAGTTTAGCTTGACAGTTTACCTTACTATCTTGTAGTGTGGCCGGATGGGTGATGGGGTTTTGCCGTTGGCGCCGATGTTGGCACAGGAGTTGCGGGCGTTGCTCGGCAAGTTGAGGCGGCGGTTGCGGGAACAGGGGGGTGCGGGGGATCTGACGCCGTCGCAGGTTTCGGTGTTGTTGCGGCTGGAGTCGGATGGTCCGGCGACGGCGGCGGCGATTGCGCGGGCGGAGGGGATGCGGCAGCAATCGATCGGGCCGATCGTGGCTGCGCTGGAGGGGGCGGGTTTGGTCAGTGGCACGCCTGATCCGCATGATGGGCGCCAGACTTTGCTTGCGCTGACCGATTTGTTTCGGAAGCGGGTTCATGACGGGCGGGTGGCCAAACAGGATTGGTTGACCCGGACGATTGCCGCGCGGCTGTCGGTTCGGGAGCAGGAACAGCTTGCTTCAGCGGTGGGCTTGCTCAAGCGGCTCGTCGAGGACTGACGGCGGGACGATCCGGTTTACTTTCGAAAGGAGATTTTTATGGCGTTGACCGTGCTCGATCCGAATTCGGCCCTGATCGTCGTTGATTTGCAGAAGGGCATTGTCGAGCGATCGCTGGTGCATCCGGTCGGGGGTGTCATCGAGCGGGCGCGGGCGCTTGCGGATGCGTTCCGGGCGCGGGGGCTGCCGGTGGTGCTGGTCAATGTGACGGGCGGGGCGCCGGGTCGGACCGAAAAGCCGCGCCCGGCCCTGCCCGGTGGGGCGGGATGGGCGGATCTCGTGCCGGAACTGGGGCGGCGGGATAGTGATATTCTGGTGACGAAGCGGTCGTGGGGGGCGTTTGCGACCACTGATCTGGACGCGCGGCTGAAGGCGCTCGGGGTGACCCAGGTGGTGATTGCGGGCATTGCGACCGCGACCGGCGTGGAGGCGACCGCGCGGCAGGCGTATGAGCTTGGTTTCAACGTGACGCTCGCGATCGATGCCATGACCGATATGCGGGCGGCGGCGCATGATTACAGTATTGCGAACGTGTTTCCGCGGCTCGGCGAGACCGGGGTGACGCGCGACGTTATCGCTATGCTCGACGCACGGAGGGGGGATCGTGAGGGGGCTTGATCTGGCGGCTTATTTTTTCGGCGGCGCGGTGTTCGCGAATGCGATTCCGCATTTTGTCAGCGGCATGATGGGCCGGGCGTTTCAGTCGCCGTTTGCGAGGCCGCCGGGGGAGGGGTTGTCGTCCTCCACCGTCAATGTGGTGTGGGGGTTTTTCAATATTGTGGCCGGGTATGTGCTGATCTGCCGGGTTGGGCAGTTCGGGCTGCGGGATACGTATGACGTGCTGGCGAGCGGGGCGGGGGCGTTGGTGATTGCGGTGTTTTCGGCCCGGCATTTCGGGCGATTTCATGGCGGGAACCGGGTGGAGCGTCTGTGAGGCCGGGTGATCGGGGTTTGCGGCGGCGGCGGTGGGGGTTTATGCGGCGGTTTGGTTGAAGCGGGGCGCGGTTTTCGCAGCGGGGACACGTCGATGAAAAATTCAGGCGCAGACAGTAAAAGCGGCAGAAACCAAGTGAATAAAAGTTTTTTTGCTTCTTTTTTTACAAAAAAAGAAGCGCTTGACTGTGCTTTTATATTGTTCGCGTCCCGATGACATCGCTGGACGATTTCGCAACCGCGAAGCTGGCGGCCCTGGAGGCGGGTTCGTTGCGGCGGCGGGTGCGGCAGGTCGCGCGGGGGGTGGGGGCGGTTGCGGTGCGGGACGGGGTGGGGCTGATTTCGTTTTCCTGCAACGATTATCTG